>CAZMPL010000101.1:0-10744 GCA_964567805.1 uncultured Pirellulales bacterium
GCTTGATGTTTTCTGCTTGAGTCCTAACGAGATTTTCTCGTGTTCTTTATCAACTGCAACAACGATGCATTCGATTTCCTGATCCAGTGCGACAACTTCTGACGGATGTGAAATTCTTCCCCAACTCAGGTCTGAGATATGGAGTAAGCCATCGAGTCCGCCCAAATCTACGAATACGCCGAAATCCGCGATATTCTTTACGATACCTTTTCTGAGCTGTCCAACTTCGATTTCGGATAGAATCTTTTCTTTGCTGCTCTTTCTTTCTTCTTCGATTAATTTACGTCTTGAAATGACGATATTTCTGCCTTCTTCATCAATCTTAAGAATCTTGCAGTCAACGGATTTTCCGATAAATCTGCTAATATCGCCGGGCTTTCTAATATCAACCTGTGAAGCAGGCAGGAAGACTGGTACGCCGATATCGACAAGTAAGCCGCCTTTGATACGTCTGATAACTTTACCTTCGACGACATCGCCTTCCTTCTTGGTCTGAAGGATATTTTCCCAACCCTTAATGACATCAGCTTTACGCTTGTTCAGGAGGACGAGGCCGCTTTCTGAATCTGTATCTTCAAGGAGAACTTCGATCTCTTTACCTGGGACTATTTCGTCCGGGCTGTCGAAATCGCTTGAATCGACAATACCTTCGCTTTTCAGGCCGACTTCAACGATAACATCGTTACCGATTTGCGAAACGATTGTTCCTTTAAGGATTGCTCCCGGCAGGCGAGAATCGACCTTTGTCTGCAATGCATCTTCCAGATATTTTTGTTCCTGTTCGCCGAACATTTCGTTGACTTGCTCGTCAAGTTTTTCCAGCGACAGACCTAATTTGTTAATAATGTTCAAATCTACCATACAACTATTTTCCCCTGTGGAGTCTTTATTACATCACCAGCCTGCGCCCCACATTCACGCCGACATGGTATTATGCAACAGTGCATAAACTTCAATATTTGGTTAATATTTCAAAAAACACATTTGCCAACGCAGCAAATGCAAACTGAATAAACAATAACACTATTTTAAACTATTAATTTCTACCATAAAAGTAGTATGATTTCAAGAAATTCTTATATAAATTTCATAATTCATTTTTTTTTATATTTTTTCGAGATTATTAACGAATTCATCGATAATCCAGTCAGGTGTTGATGCACCAGCGGTAACTCCCGCGGTATTTTTGCCGGAAAGAAGGTTTTTGTCCAGTTCCTTCCAGTTTTGTAAATGGTATGTCTGCTGATTATAAGTCCTGCAAAGTTCCGCAAGTCTTTTCGTATTTGCGCTTTCCAGGCCGCCAAGAACGAACATAATATCTACCTGTTTGCATAGCTGGACGGCGGATTCCTGTCTTTTTATAGCTTCGTTACAAAGTGTATTGATTACCTTTAATTCGCTGAAATCACATTGCCCGATTGCGCCGAGCATTTTACCGAAATGTTCCGGGCTTTGCGTAGTCTGGCAAACTATACCGAGTTTTGTATGCTTTGGAAGTTTGTAAATATCTGATTCATCAGTAATTACGATTACATCTTTGGCGCAGCCTACAACAGCCTGGACTTCCGGATGGTCTTCTTCACCGATTATTACTACTTTATAACCTTCTTTTTCGAGTTCGGAGGCGATATGCTGGACTCGTTTTACTAAAACGCATGTAGCATCGACAATGCTAAGACCTTTTTCTTTCAACTTTGTTATTTCGTCAGGAGCGGCTCCGTGGGAACGTATCAGTACGGTTCCTGATGGTATTTCTTTGGATGAATCAACTGTTTTCAGGCCGTTTTGAGAAAGCTGGTTCACCATATCCCTGTTATGAATAATAGGGCCAAGGCAATATACATCGTGTTCATTTTCGAGGGTTTGATTTGCCACTCTAATGGCGTTTCGTACGCCGTGGCAAAATCCGCATTTTTGTGCTTTTAACACTTTCATAATAAAACATTTCAATTTCGAAGTTACATAAGATTTTTAATTCTGGAAATTTTTTGTTAAATTTATTGATAAATTTCAAAGAATTCTGAGTATCGTATCAAGTTGTATATATTGAATTTTATATAAAAAAACTGTTTTATTCCAATAAAATATTTTGTCGCTCAAAGAATGTAAATAAAGCAAAATATTTAAAAGTTTGTACTTGACGAATATGAGTAAATCAGTTTTATTTACACTAAAGAGTTAAACAGAATGTAGAAGCTGTAATCATCTCTGAAAATACTTGGATTTTTATTTGAAAAAGGATAGTCAAAAGCAACTATCGTAGTTCATAAGGAAAGGATTGAATAATGCGTACTGCGAAATTTTCGGTCATAATCATTTCATTGGCTTCTTTGTTTTTAATCAATGGTTGTTCTGGTGAATTGCAATCATTACGTGCCGCAAATGATGCCCAGCAAAAACTAATCAACTCGCTTCGAGCGGATTTATCTGCCGCACAGCTTGAACGTGACCAGTTAAAGCGAGAGCTTGAGGGGCTCCGAGGTATAGGTAATGTTGATATGCAAACACTTGAGGAAAAGGTTGCCTTATATGAAAAATACCTTAAAGAAAAAGATGACCTGATTGAACAGTTGAGAAAGCAGCTGCTAACAAGCGGACCAGCTTTACCGCCGGAATTAAGCAATCTGCTCGAAGAGTTCGCAAAAGCAAATCCAGGTATGGTTACATATGACAAAGACAAAGGTATCGTGAAATTCAGCAGCGACCTGCTCTTTAATAAAGGCAGTGATGAAGTAACAACTTCAGCCGCTAATGCGGTTAAAGCTCTCTGCGGCATTCTAAACGCCCCGGAAGCTTTGGATTTTGATATTGTTGTCGCTGGTCATACAGATGATATTCCGATTCAGAAACCAGAAACCCTTGCAAAACATCCATCAAACTGGCATCTGTCAGTACATAGAGCTATTTCCGTTGAAAAAGTTATGGAATCAAACAGCCTTGATCCAAAACGTTTAAGTGTACGTGGTTTTGGTGAGTTTCGTCCACTCGTAGCTAATGCTCCTAACAAAGGCGGAGCCGAACAAAACAGACGAGTTGAAATTTACATCATACCAAAAGGTGCATAATATTTAGAAAACATTATACAGAACACAGAAAGCAGGATATTTTAAGACATTCTGCTTTCTGTGTCTTTTCAATGATTAAAGTGGCTTCGGAGCAGTATAAACGGATAGATGGCTGAACGTACATTAATAATTATTAAACCGGACGGAATACAACGTCAGGTAGCAGGTCAGATAATATCACGTCTTGAAACAAGAGGATTTAAACTCGTCGGAGCTAAGTTTCTGCACATTACAGAAGAACTGGCTAATGAGCTATATTCTGTTCATCGCGGCAAACCTTTTTTAAATGGATTAGTAAAGTTTATTTCATCGTCACCAGCTCTGGTAATGGTCTGGGAAGCAGATGGAATAATCGAGATTTTCAGGGGAATGATGGGGGCTACATTCGGGTGTAATGCCGAGACTGGCACTATTCGCGGTGATTTCAGTTGCGGCAGGAGATTTAATCTTGTTCACGGCTCGGATAGTCCTGAATCGGCACAAAGAGAAATTCCGATTTTTTTCAAACCCAATGAACTTGTTAATTACGATCTGACTAATTCACATTGGATTTACGGTGTGAATGATTAAGTTCTAAAGATAATGCTTAAAAACCAAATTAATTTTTCACTTCATATCCTGATAATTATCTCTTATTGGAAATCAATATAAAGACACATCACAAAAATATTATTTAATTTTCCATATATGTCCTATAAAAAGAAAATTATTTAATATAATCAATCCTATTTCTTAACAGGAAGTATTTTTGCGAGATTTTTGTTAATTTGCCACTGAATTTATCCGAAAACTTGGGATAGTGTATTTCTACAGGGAAATATAGTAACAAAATTTTTGGTATTTTGTTTTATATTTTGTATAGAAAATGAGAAAGAACAATAATACTTAATGTGGAGGTAACGATAGTCGAATGGAATCAGTTCAGACTATCCCCAAAATCCCTGAAACCCAGGAAAGTTTGTTCTTCGGTGAACTGCTCGTAGCTAAAGGCTTACTGAGTCGCGAAGAATTACTGGGAGTATTAAACAAGCAGAGAGAACAGGGTGGCCGACTCGGCGAAGTTCTACTTCGCCTTAAGATGTTAAATGATGAGGATATTACTTTAGCCTTATCAGAGCATTTTAATATGGACTATATTCGTCTTGATAGTAAAAGTGCGGCCGAATTGATTGATATGGATGTTGCCAGGTTGTTACCTGAAAGCATAGCCTCACGTTTTTGCCTGATTGCAGTTGCAGAAGAGAACAATAAAATTATAGTCGCAATGGCTGATCCTCTCAATGTTATCGCAATAGACACAGTGACTCTCAAATTAAAAAGACAAATCAAACCTGTAATCAGTTCACCAAGAGAAATTCAAAAAGCAATCGAATTGATTTATCATGGTTCCGATCTTGAAGAACAGCAATTACGAACCCTTGTCGAAGTTGAAACAGGCAGCGAAGACAGGATTGAGGAAGATATTTTTCTCGAAGATATTGTCGAACCTGATTCAATGGGAGAAGCGGCGGCTAATAAAGCACCGGTAATCCGTTTTGTTGACTTATTGATGAGCCAGGCGGTAAAGAGCCGTGCCAGTGATATTCATATCGAGCCGCAGGAAAATACGACTATTGTTCGTATGAGAATCGATGGAGCACTGCGTGACATGGTACCGCCGCCAAAGAAAATGCAGGCCGCGGTTGTGGCAAGAATCAAAATTGTCGCTCATCTCGATATCGCGGAGAGAAGACTTCCACAGGATGGCAGATTTAAAATGAAAGTATCAGGCAGAGCCATTGATGTTCGCGTTTCTACAATTCCGACGATATACGGCGAAAAAGTTGTAATGCGTATTCTCGATGCTTCTGCAGTTAAACACGATATAGAAAAACTTGGACTTGAGCCGCAGTATCTTGAGGAATTCAAAGAGATGCTCGATCTTCCTCATGGGATAATCATTGTCACTGGGCCGACAGGCAGCGGTAAAAGCACTTCGTTGTATTCCGCGTTGAATTATCTGAAAGATCCAACCAAGAATATTACAACGGTAGAAGACCCGGTTGAGTATCGTCTTGCAGGTATTAATCAAATACAGGTTAAGCCTGAAATCGAGCTGGATTTTGGAAAATGTCTGCGTGCGATTTTAAGACAGGACCCGGATATAGTTTTGATTGGTGAAATTCGTGACAAGGAAACCGTCGAAATTGCGATAAAAGCATCTTTGACCGGACACCTTGTATTAAGTACGTTCCACACAAACGATGCGCCGAGTGCGATAAGCAGGTTGGCGTATATGGGAATCGAGCGTTATCTTCTTGCTTCCGCGTTGAATCTGATTATTGCTCAGCGTCTTGTAAGAAAAATATGCGAGAATTGCAAAGAGCCGGTAACGTTGAATAATGCTTTGATAAAAAGACTTGGTATTGATGAAAACAAGGCAAAAGACGCGGTCTTTTATCATGGTAAAGGCTGTTCGAGTTGTGGCGGCTCGGGATATCTGGGACGTTTGCCGATATTCGAATTTCTGCCTGTTGATAGCGATATCGCAGAAGCAATCATAAATAATGAAAGTGAAGCTCAGATTAGAACATCACTGCGTCAAAAAGGATACGGTGGTCTTCTTGAAAGCGGTGTAAATAAAGTATTGCAGGGAATGACAACTGCAGAAGAAGTAATCAGTATTGCTTATACAGGAAAAAAATAAAAGCAAACTGTATTTGAAGGAAGATTTTGCGTATGAAATGCTATGGATATGTTGCCAGAGATGTAGATGGAATTCAGAAAAAAGGTATTACTGAAGCCTCTTCGTCTAATGATGTGCTCGAACATCTGCGCAGTGAAGGTTTCACTCCTGTTTCCATTAAAGAAATATCAGATGTTAATCCCCAAAAATCGGCACGAAAAAGAAAAAGCAAAAAAATTAAATCCGCCGACCTGGCGGCTCTTTGCTGGCAGCTGGCAACAATGCTTGAAGGTGGCATTGCAATTACTACCGCTCTTGATATTGTAAGTAATGATATTGAGAATGTTCAACTGCAAAAGATTCTTGTTCAGTTATCTGAAAAAGTAAAGAAAGGCCAGCCTCTTTCCGAGGGCATTGCAGAATTTCCAAGGGTATTTAACAGGCTCACATGTGCTATGATACTTGCGGGAGAAACCAGCGGTAACCTCGCCAAGGCCGTCGAGAAATTAGCTATATATTTCGATAATCGTGACAAACTGGCCAGAAAAGTAAAAGGAGCGATGACGTATCCGATCTTCGTATTGTCTTTTATTACTGTAATTGTAATATTCATTATGGCTTTTATTGTTCCACGATTCAAGAAAATATTTGACCAGATAGGCGGAACAATGCCCGCGTTTACACGCGGTTTCATGGGAGTCTATGATATTCTTGCGCATTATATAATACATATTATTGCAGCGGTTATTTTTCTGGTTTTTTCTGTTATTACTCTTAACAAGACAAAAAGCGGCCATGTATTTTTCAGCAGATTTATTCTTAAACTGCCTTTGTTTGGCAAACTGATAAGTCAGGCGTTTATAGTGACATTCTGCAGGACAATGGCGACCTTGCTTACGTCAGGCGCTTCAGTGATTGATATATTTAACATTCTTATCGGAATGACAAGTAATGATGTTATCAGAGGCTCTATTATTCGCACAAAAGAGTATGTTGTCGGAGGTTCTAATATATCGAAAAGTATGGCGTCCGCGGGTTTTTTCCCAAACATGGTTGTTAAAATGATACAGGTTGGCGAAGAAAGCGGCTCCTTGCCTTCGGTACTCGAAAGAGCAAGCCAGCATTACGAAAGAAAAGTCGATTCACTGGTCACATCAATGACAAGTCTGCTTGAGCCGATAATGATTGTATCAGTAGGAGCAATTGTCTCTGTTGTAGTAATTGCGTTGTACCTTCCGATTTTCACGATGTCGGATGTATAAAATAATTATGATGAAATAATAGATTTTAGTTTAGTGTGTATGTTTTTTCGCCGATTAGAAAAAGCGAGAATTTGTAAATATTAATAGTTTTTTTAGGAGATATTAAGATGACAAGAAGAAAAGGTTTTACACTGGTAGAATTGATGGTGGTTATCCTCATCGTTGGAATTTTGGCTGCGGTAGCTATTCCTTTGATGCAGGGCCGCATCGACAAGGCAAAATGGTCTGAAGCAAACGCGACAGCAGGTACAATTCGTACAGCAATTCGTGCTTATGCTGCAGAGACAAGTATTGCGACTGCAGGAGCGCTTTCAGGAACTCTTGCCGTTGCTGCAACACAGTCAGCATTGGGTTTCACTAACTCAGATTTGACAGGAACATATTTTGAGCCAGCCTGTTATACAATTACATCTGTGACTGACGGTATTGCTGTTATTACAGTCGATAGTACTCCAAGCTCCAAGACAGATAAGCCAGCGGGTTCCTACCGGTTGCAAGCGGATGGCAAGTGGGTAAAACTATAAGTAATTGAGGCTTGAAAGGCCAGACTAAAGATTGTAGTAAGCGAGTAAAATATTTCCTTCTCATATAACTATAAGGTTAGTATTAAGGCAGTTTTACAAAGCATATAATGATCCGGGTCACATGCATGAAATACAACAGTGGTTATGGTTATAAGTGACTATAGCCACTGTTTATTTTTATGTAATATTTGTATTTTTCATTTTATGAAGTATATTTTATATAGCGAAATTCTATAACTGTTTTGAAGTACAGGTAAACAAAATCGAGATATATTCATGCTTAATCATGCGAGAAAATATAAGACAGCATTTACATTGGTCGAAGTCATAGCCACGATGACGATTTTATGTATTGTAGCAATCGGGTCGTTAAATTTTCAATATTACGCAGCACGTGATTCAAAAATATCAAAGGCACAAATAACCGCCACTCGTACAGCTCAATTGCTTCTTGAAGACTGGATGAGCACCGGCGGCTCTTTGGATTATAATCCTGCATCGTTAGGGCTTGGATTTTCTCCTGTAACAGATTCTCCTTCGGATTTAGGCCAGTATTCAGATTTAGGTGTAAAGCTTAGAGATGCCTTATTTCTGGTTACAGTTGATGATATTCAAATGCTGGTAATGCTGATGTCAAAAAATGTCTCATATGATGAAGGTGCAAAAGTGACATTAAGACAGCTTTCTGTGTATCTGTCATTCGGGGCTGTTTTCGACGACCAGGGGACAATTCAAAAAGCCGAATCGCCAAATATGAGACCAGTTATTCTGACTACGTATATCAGGATTGACTCAGGAGGCGGCTGAGATCAATATTATTGATTGTAAATTGTTTATGCAATAATATTAAATAATTCCTGAAACGAAAATGAACCATAAAAATCAAAGAAATATTCATATATACAGCAGGCATGGGTTTACCTTAGTTGAAATGATTGTCGCTATGATCATTAATATGATAATTATTTCAGGAGTGGGGATTCTTATGGTTGGCGGTAATCGTGCCTGGCAGAAATGTTACAATTCAGCGAATCATCAGATAAAGCTGGACGCTCTTGCGACTACTCTTGAATTTGGCAATGTAGGAAGAAAGTCGAATCGTCTTTCTTATACAATTTACAAGAGAGAAGGGGATACATTTTTTAAGGCATTACCTCAAACAAACAATCCGGTGGAGATAGTCTCTGGCGATGCAGTCGAGTTCGGATACTGGGATTCCGGGCTGGATGCTTCGGATTCCGAAAACTTAATGGATACGACAAAGCTTGCGACTGCTTATGCGTTCTTTTATATTGATGATAAGAAACTTAAGGTAGATTACGGGCCGTATCCCCCTGGAGCTGTTACCAATGGTAAAAGAAATGCTTCCGGCGTAACTACAAATATTTTGTCTGAAAGCGTTTCTATGAGCGATTCAAATGATGGAGTTTTCAGTCATACAACAGTTAATGGAGTCGGGCAGGGAAGTGTTCGTATAAATATAACTCTGAAAAATACAGAAGACGGCGAGTCCGTTCAGATAATGACCGCCGCGTATTTGCGAAATATCTGGCCAAGATAAAACTGGAGGCATAATATTGCGAAATATTATATGGAAGATAAACATTATAAACGATCTTCAATTCGTATAAAGAAAGGCTCCGCTCTTGTCTTAGTGACAATCGCTATGGTTGTTTTAAGCTTACTTGGACTTGGCATGCTTACTGTTGCTTATGGAGTCAAACACACAGCCATAAAAATGAAAAACGAGACTATTTCCATGCTTGCAGCTGAAGCCGGATATGAAAATGCGGTATTTTGGATGAGCCAGCAAAAAGATATGCTAAGTGCGCTTTACAATGAGAGTTCCGGCGTAAATGGTGCATTAAACGTCCCGCAGGGTGATTGTAATTATAGGATAGAGCTTTTTTCATTCGCGGGATCTCGTCCGATTTATCGTGTTTTATCTATTGGTAACAGCGGTATGTTTACACGAACGGTTGATGTTCTCGTGGTTCAGGCTATCAGCGGCTGGGATATGGGAATGTGTCGTATCCCGACCGGAAATAACAAGACACAGGAAGTATATTTTGCGGATAACGAAATTATTGATATGCCGCTGCATATTAATGATTATGAAGACAGTCCTGATAAAATTGATATTCACATTAAAGGCAATCCGATGTTTCTCCAGGCTGTAAGTATGGGGGAATCGAAATATGTAAATGGTACTGGTCCTGACAAATATTCTTCTGTAATTACGACATTCGATAATGGAATATATTTTAACCAGCCTGATAATAAAATTACCGATGAAGATATTGTTGAAGATAAAATCGAACGTTTCAAAGACTCTACCAATCCATCATATAGATTTACACCATTTGCAACTGCTCATGCGACTGCTTCGAATCCGTATCCAGCTGTTCAACTTGAGTTTTATGTAGAGGATGGTATAGGCAAAATACGTATTACAAACGATTGTACTGTACGAGGAAGTAAGCCGGGAACAGAAGGTGATTATGATTATCAAATCAAACCAGGCACTGATGGGACAATGTATGAAAAATACCATATATACACTTATCATTATATGCCTGAGGATGCCGAAGATAACGGGCAAAGATTTGTCATACCAGTTGAGGATACTTATGTAACACAGAGTTATAATGGAGTGACATCGGAACCGGGTGGGCAAATTTATGTTGATGGAAGTGTTGTTATCGGCGGTGATAAAACAGAACATAACGGCGAACAATTGGTTAAAGGGAAAATTACAATTGTTGCTACCGGTAATATCTGGATAGCGGATTCAGTTAAAATTGACGGACCGCATGATGCAGATGGAAAACCTTCGGACGATAATCCTAATATTCTCGGACTGATTTCTCAAGGTGTGATAAAGATTGTCGATCCTGGATTGTCCGAAAGCTATCCCACAGATAGCGGCACAAGTGGAAGCAATGGTAACGGAGGAACAAGAAGGGGAATGGGAAGCGGCAGTTGGAACGGAAGCAGCAGCGGCAACGGAGGTGACATTGATGATCATGTATATAATCCTATAGGTATTTCGGACGGCAGTCATAATTATGATAGAGTTTTGCCGGATCCATTGGTTGTGGAAGCCGCAATAACAGTCGGCGGCGGAGGATGGGGTGCCGAAAATGTCGGAAGCAGGAAAGAATATAGCTCGCCTCAGGATGATTTAATAGTACGAGGTACTATAACAGAAGTAATCAGGGGTGTTGT
>CAZMPL010000102.1:0-9141 GCA_964567805.1 uncultured Pirellulales bacterium
CTATTTCCAGCACGGCGGCCAGCGACAGATATTTAGGTACCATCGACTACGACCTGTCTGATCCCGTCAGGTTTGAGCTGCTCGCCGATGCCGATACGAAAGGTATGCAAATTGATGTTGAATTCAATTATTTTTCCGTCACAACAGACAGATTACCAGCCATGCCAGACAGACTTACAGGCAGACCTATTGAAAAATCTACAACGAGACGCTGGGTATCTCCAAACGGAAAGCACGCTATTCAGATAGTCGAGAACGTAGTTAACGAAGGCCACGGTGATACGGCAAGAGGGCCGATAATTTTCTTCCATACGATGACGTATGTCACCGGCCTGGCTATTGACCTGAACGGAACGGTTTCCAAACAATGGGAATGGATGGAACCGCAGCCCCCACGAAACACAAGTTTGACGTATTCATCATATATCACTCTACAAGTCGCGGACGTCCTGGTGGGCGATTCAGGAAATCTCTTCGTACTGCTCGGGCGCTTCAGCAGCAGATCTCCTCGGGCGTTCCAACGCGTGATTGTTATTCTGGATGACAAGGGAAAAATTCATTCAGAGGTAACCGCCGACAATTGGTTAAAAGCCCTCGGGCAGGATAGTGAAATAACCTCCGACAAACCACCCAAGCTGCAGTTTCTGGATAATGAGAAAATACTGGAGATTAAGCTGGCATCAGGGAGAACGGCAAGAGTAAATACTGACACAGGAGACCTTTTCATCGAATAGGTTGCTGTTCCCGAAGGTTCAACAGTGCCGCTGCAGGAGAAATAATTTTCGATTTTTGATTTTCAATTATCAAGAGCAAAATAAGACGAAACAAAAAAGAATATAGATTAGAATTAATTTAAGGACAGTGACAATGCGAAACGGGCGATGGTTCGTACTGGTAATAGTAATGTGTTTAGCCGCTGGTCAGATGCATGGGCAAAGTACTTCTCGGGCGTCAACAGATGGAACCGGCAGCCCAACAGACTTGGAGAATGCACAAGCGGCTATACGCCTCCTGGCGCTGCGAAGCCCTAATCCTTATGTGCGTCAGACAGCTTATCACGATCGTGACACAGACTGGTCGTTTGACCTGCCAGCAGGTACATTCTCTGTTAAAATCCGTGGGCCTGAGGAAAAAACATGCTCAGGCAAACTCGTATATCTGGAGAGCAACAAGTGGACTGCAACTTTTGATGACGAAGAAGCTTTGTCACGGGACTGGATTGTGTCACCTGATTCGGTGTTGACTCCGGAAGAAGCGCGACGCTGTCTTTCGGAAATGGGTAATCGCATGAGTGGGCCGGACATTCTCAAGCGTATTTGCGATGCGATGAAAAATGCATTGCCAACAGAGCCTTCTGCAACTGGTGAGCTGACCGACTATGTAAAAAGCAGCAGTGAAAATGTTAATTGGCACATCAATCTGCGCGAGAAAACCTTTACTTTGCATATGGACCAGGCGGGAGGTTCTGGTTCGAGGTACACAAATGACATATCAGGCCGCTTCGGCTATGACAAGGATCACAAATGGACCGCCTGGCCTGTCGAGTTGACTTCCACCTCCAATACGGGACGCGGATCGCAACCTTCGCAGCCGGTAATTCCAGAGCACAACTTCGCAGGCAAAAACCCGACATTTCCCTCAAGTGCGATGGCGGGTCATTCCGGCGAGACTGCTGTTGACGGAAATGCCGTCACCTTCTGGCAGCCCAATGCCAACTATACAAATCCTGTATGGATTGTGGACTTAAAGAATGTGATAGTATTCTCTCGCATTCGTTTGACCTACCCCGTGCCCGGCGGTTATCGCTTAAAAATTGATGTCTCTGACGACAATAAAACATGGCTTCCCTATGGGGACAGGCTTGATAGTGTACAAGAGATATACAGCGGTGCTTCCCACAACAACAACACTTTGGAAGTCCGCGCTCCCGAAAATACTACAGGCCGTTTCGTAAGGCTTTCGTTCCTGTCTCAAGCACCCGACGCGCCAATTCAGCTCAGCGAAGTCGTGATAGAAGGCGCATTGCCCAAGGGAACTGTAACACCGAGATTAGATCCGGCTCCTGAACTTAAAATTGATGAACAAACGCTTGCCAGGGCTACGGAACGCGGCGAGGCTTTGCTGAAAAGTGCGAAGTGGAAGGTACCTGTTGAAACCGGTTCGAGTCTGGTCAGCGCAAAAATTAAATTATATGATGCTGATAATTTGGTCGTTTGTTCGCATAGTCGTGATACCATTGCAGTGGATAAGACCACAGGAAACCAGGTATGGACGATGACCGGAATGAGCATCATGGCCGTCGGTATGGGTAACAAAGGTGCCGAAATGATAGTCACGAAATCTCAGCGTATAAACTCAGGTTTTGGCACAACGAATAATAATATCATTGCTACAGAAATGTTAGGTGTCGCTGATCGCGCCAGCCGGTGGCAGTCGCAATTGGAGTCAGGCGTTTCCTCAGTCTTGCTCTCGTCAAAACAGTTCTTCACCGGCGCGACGGCAGGTGCATGGTATGCTGACGGTCCACAGGGTTCAGCCTCCGGGTATTCGCCCTCGACTTTGATATTACGAGCTTATGACAGGTTAAAAGGTGAAAAACAGTGGAGCTATACTCTGCCATCCGGAACGGTTGGTACGCAACTGACATTTGAGAATGGTGTGTTGTATGTGGTGGCTCTTTCTCTTTCATCGCCATCTGCGGTACGTGGAACGTCCAGACTGATTGCACTCAATAGTGCTGACGGCAATCCAGTTTTTGAGTCACCGCTTCAGGAACTTATCAACCCTGTTGCGATAAAGAATGGCGAAATTGTGGCCTCAAGCTCGTCTGGTGAAGTGATTGGATTTGACGTCGGGACGGGACAGGAGAGGTGGCGGGAAAGAATACAGTTGTCCAGGGAACCTGGAAAGGCAAGATTGACAGAGCAAGTGGAAACAACCGAGGCGCCGGTGTTTGCTGGTGACATGATTTTAGTACCGGTACGCGGCACGACCAACAATGTACCGGCCAGAAATATCTATACACTCGATACAATGCCGGGATTGGCGGCTTTTGATTCCAAGACACACAAACAGATTTGGTTCTTCCGTCCGCCTCAGGTAAGATTCGCATCCTTGTGGGGCATTCAGGTTTATAAGGAAAAGATTGCAGCATTAGTGAGCGGAACCGGCACCCTTCCGATGTATATAGGCGTAGATATGAAGACCGGAAAACTTGATTGGCAAATACCGGCAACTATTAAAAACACGAGCGGTCTCTATGATGTTGCGCCGCCTCTTGTTTCTAATGGAATTATGTATATCGTAAAGGATTCCAAGCTTATTGCAATACCACTTTATTAGAGATGAGATACGGATATTCTCAACATATACATTAACTGCCTGAGCTTATTGTGTGGTCTGAATTGTAACGATATGCAAGCACACGAATTTTTTCTATCGTAACAAGGCCCTCTTTTATCATCAGGTCCAATTCGGGAAGAAGAGATTCGATTTTTTGAGTTTCATCTACGATTTCAATAATTATTGGAAGGTCTTCCGAAAGACGTAAAATTGTCGCGGTATGCATTCTGCTATGTGCGCCAAAACCCATAAGACCTCGAACAACGGTAGCGCCTGCCATACCTTTTTTACGAGCGAGATTGACTATAGCTTCATAAAGCGGCTTACCTTCGTATTTATCTGCTTCTCCGATAAAAATTCGTAAAAGTTCAGCTTCTGATGGTAATTTCATAACAATCTCCCTTTCAGACTCAAATTAGTCTGCCAATTGCCAGACCGACAAGAATGCTTAACAAGCCAATTATATTTTGCCCAATAATATTAACTGAAGCCAGGAACCATTGTGATTTATCCAGCAACTGGCTTGTTTCATACATAAAAGATGAAAAAGTGGTAAAAGCACCGAAAAAACCGATAAAAATAATCGGACGAATCGAATTGAAATTTGAAAGCCTGTTTTCCAAAGTTGCCCAGATTAAACCGAATAACAGACAACCTATGATATTTACCGCCGCGGTTCCGAGGGGGAAATTACCTGAATTGAACTTTTGGACAAAGCCGGAAAATAAATATCGTGATATGGTTCCCGCAGCTCCAGCAAGACCCAAAAATAACAACTTTTGCCACATTTTTATTTCTCTATGTAATTATTACAACGTTAATAAAAAAGCCCCCGTGTTGCGGAGGGAGAGGAAAAAGCGAGATATCCACAGGGGCTTGAGATTTATAATACCAGAGCATTTGCCCTGATATTTCATTATTTAATTATCTCAAAGAACCTTAATAATAGCCCCAAGGGGATTCGAACCCCTGTTGCCGGGTTGAAAACCCGGTGTCCTTGGCCGGCCTAGACGATGGGGCCACAGAACTACTCTAAACTGATTGCTTCTTCCGGGCAAGCGTCAACGCAAACCCCGCAATCAATACATGCTTCACTATCAACTTCAGCTTTTTCATCAACCATGCTTATTGCTTCACTTGGACATTCAGAAACGCAAGTTTCACAACCTATGCATTTTTCCTTATCAACATTAGCCGGCATTTATTTATCCTTTCATTAGAACAACTATTATTTCACGACAGAGGATATTCTGTCAAATAAAAACGGAATGTTACACGATTATAAATATAATACAATAAATTTTTTGACTTTTTTGAAATATTTTTTATTTTTTTTCATTTATGAATAAAAATGATACTAATTTCCATTTTCGAAGCGAATCTTTAATATTTCAGTTGCGGCGATATCCTTTACCAACTGGTTCTGGTCATTTTTCGAAATACTTTCCAAAACTCTGGTAAACTTATCTTTCTGGCTTTCAGCGAGCAAATACACCGACATCATTCTGACAGGCCAGTCAGAATCATACAAATTTCCAGAAACCGCCTGGGCAATCTCATAATCGAGATGCAGAGACTTTATCTGAGCCATGGTACAAACTTTTACGACCCAGCTGTCTTCATCTGAATTTTTTAACAATCCAGAATCATATACAAACGCTGATTTCAATATAGTTTTCAATCCATCAGAGAAAACTATACGATATGGTGCTGTACGACCGGAAAAGGCTTGTTGTTCTTTTAAAAGACTTATAAAAAGCTGTGAAGATTGAGTTTTTTGCGCTGTCTTGCCTGCAGCTAACGAATCGACTAAATTTTTGATACCCTGGCTGGTTATAATTACACTCGGCCGAGTTACATTTACTGAAACCGGACTAATTCGTGCAAGCCCGCTGTTTACTTTATTTTCATTTATATTTACAGGATCGATATACAAAACAAAAGTAATATCCAGTTTTGCCTGCGGGTATGTCAAAAGCATTTCTTTCAATTCACCGGTAATTAATTTCAGATTAACAATTTTACTTTTACCCGGCTCAATTACTCCATTGCTTTCAATTCGTTCCGATACGAGATTAGATATTCTTTTGCTCATATCGCCATTAACTATCGCATCAATCCTGATATTCCCCTTGAACATGCTGTCATCACTTATAACAAGAGGTTCGGAAGACTGATTTGTGATCGAAAAAGCACTATCCAAATCGCCGCCAAAAGCTAATTCCTTTTGCCTGATATTAAAACCAAAGGAAAACATTTTTTCAGGTTTAATAAAATCGGGAACTAATTTATTTCCAAATATATTATTTATGCTCGCCAGAACAAAATCTGCATTTACAGGCGGCGAATATTTTTCTCCATTTTTAGATAAAATATCTTTTGCATGTTCAGCTTCGAACGAACCTGGATCACGTGAAATTGACTTGTTAAGATTTTCTATTCCCTGAGTTCCTGATCCTTCATCAAGAAGAATTTGCGCCAGAGCTAATTCCGATATTTGAGTTGGTGGAAATTGATTAATAATCGACTTCGCGGTACTGAATTCTTTCTTCTGTGTGAGCGAATAAGCAAGCAGAGAAGCTTCTATTGGCGAATTGGGATTAGCGGCATAGGCTTTGTTTGCCCACTCAATCGCTTTGTCAGGCAAGGGTAATACAAAACAGTAAAACCAGGCAAGCTGAGCTTCCGTTATATCAGGTGACTTTTTATTCAAAAGCTCCAGAGCTTTATTTTCCGCGTCCATGATTATTTTTAACGCAACACTGTCCTGACCGAGTTTACCTGCCGCCCTGCCGGCAAGACTCTCAATCCTTATATCAAACTTTCCTGCTTTTCTTACATTTTCAGCTATTTCAAGACATTTACTTTGATGCTTTTGAGAATTGTAGCAGCTAATCGACCATGGAATATAAATATCGATTGGAATATCTTCTGATGGATAAAGATATTTAAATAAATCAAAGCTATATTGATAAGCCATAGCGGCCGAGTCATACAACTGAAACTTTTCGAGACTTTGGCAAAAAGAAAGAACTGTTTTAAGGTCTGCCGGATTTTCTCGTAAATCCAAACGCAAACGCTCGAGATATTCCACAGGACTTATTTGAGAAGCGGATAATTCGTATAACCTGCTGAATGCGATTTTATTATACTTGTTGGCCTGATAAGCCTGTTTAAAATAATTTTCCGCTTCCTTAGGTGAATTATCCTGAAGTTTAAGCATGCCAAGATAAGTTAATAACTGAGAGGTTACAAAAGTGTTTTTATTTTCAAAAAGACCTCTCATCTGCTCAAGAACAGCCTGTTTCTGCGAAGTAGATTTTGCCTGATTAAGCAGAAACGAAATTGCATTAGACGCAAGTTCCGTGTCTGTATTCTCGTCAACATATTGTTTGAGAAGAGCAGTTACTAAATTTAAATAATTTTGTCCCTGAGAATTCATCGCAGCCGCCCGCCGCTCAGGAAACCTGCATATACACTTTAACAATAAAGTACGAACATCAGAATTATCCGTATCGAGATTCATCGCCCCGATTAAAAATGAAATCGCAAGTTCATTCTCATAATATTGCGTGTCATTCGAATATGCCAGATCATAAGCTGTTTCATAAAATTTCTGGCTCAATGTCGTTGAATATAATCCTCCCGATATGCCTGTATTCTCAACTGAATTTAACGGCGAACGCTCAGCGGCAAACGCAGAGCTGCAGAGAATTATTGGTAATAAAAAATATTTTATTTTATAAATATTTCGCATAAGTAAATGCTTTTTAGCACTTAGACCGATAAAAGTCAATTTATATTTATAGAAACAGTGTGTATAGATTTTTTCTAAACACTTACCTATTTATCGTCTTTTAAAGGCTGGTATTTAAGGAAATGCGAAAATTAAGAAATACAACAGGATATTATCACATCCAGCGGCGTGAGAACAATGACAACATTTCATTTCGTAATTTTTTCGCGACAAGAATATACACTATAATTGCCGTTGGGATAATTGTAAGCAGTCTTATGCCATCGAATAATCTGTTGAAAGGTAAATTCTTCATCGCAAAGAGAATCAAAACACAAACTAAAGTCATCGCAAATGTTCCTATGAGTGTTTTTACAGTATTTTCGAATAAACCATCCAATATTTTTGATTGTAATCTTTTTCTTAAAATCATTATAAGAATAACAACCTGGAAATACGAACAGACAGCCGTAGAGGTCGCCAGGCCAGCAGTACCCATAAACCAGATGAGAGTGAGGTTTAATATCACATTAACAAAAACAGCGGTCACTGCACTTTTTACAGGCGTTTTCGAATCCTGCATCGCATAAAATGTCTTAGCCAGAATCTGCTGCCCAAAATAGCCGCACATACCCAATGAATAGCAAATTAGTGTCATGGTAACGTTATTAGTATCAGCCGCAGTAAATTTGCCATGCTGGAAGAGGACGGAAAGAAGAGGCTTTGCGACAATAATCAGGCCCGCAGTCGCAGGACAAGCAATAAAGACTGATCCACGAAGGCCTTTGGAAATTGTCTGGACAAGTGAATTATAATCCCCTTTTGCGACATCTGCGCTCATAACTGGAAATATGGCTGTAGCAAGAGAAATACCAAGCACTCCAAACGGAAGCTGATATAAGCGTTGAGCATAATAAAGATGTGAAACGGAGCCTCGCAGCATCGGATAATTAATATGCTTTCCAAACAATACTAAGAAATCTTCCGGCTTATTACCGGAAAACCACCAGGCAATAAGGTCATCGCATAGAGTGTTTAATTGTGTTACTCCAAGACCGAGTATCATAGGAAGCATCATGACCATTATTTTCTTATAAGGCTCTGAATTAACACGCCATGAGGTGTTTAGTATAACTCCGGCCTTTTTAAGAGGTGGTATCTGAATATATAACTGCACAAAACCTGCGCAAAGAACTCCGAGAGAAACAACTACAAGCTGAGTTACAGCGTCAACCTTCCATATCCATCCAGTTGCTATTATTGTCCCTATTATAAAAATATTTAATACAATCGGCGCCAAAGCAGGCATGGCAAAATGCTTATGGACATTCAAAATCCCACCCAATATCGCTTCCATGCAGATAAATAGCATATATGGAAGCATAATCAGGCTCAATGTCATTATTAATTCGGAGTCCGCTGTTTTGGAAATGAAATGGATATAAATCCACATGCCGATTTGACCAATCAGTGTCAGAGCGGCAAGAAACATAAACATTACCGTTACAACGGTATTAAGAAGAGCAGACGCCTGCTGCTTATCCTTGTGAAGCACTTCCGAATAAACGGGAATTAATGACGCCGAAGCCGCTCCTTCACCGAAAAGCCTTCTGCTGAGATTAGGAATCCTGAAAGCAATCAGCCATGCATCAAGAAAACCAGTCGCTCCGAAAAAATGGCTATATGCCATATCACGAAGCATCCCAAAAACCCTGCTTAAAGCAGTCAGTAATGCTATTTGCCTGAATCCTCTTATCATAGGATATTTTTTTAACTCCCGGGAATGTTCTATGTGCTCACTTGCTGTGTCTGGTCAAATATAATTAGTCCATTAATTTTTTCGTGCAAGAGAAAACGGTCTGCATCTTCCAATATTATTCAACAACCCCACTGCCATCATATTTACTACAAGACTCGAACCACCGTAGCTGACAAAAGGCATGGCGTTTCCAGCAAAGGGCAATAGGTTTATCAATACTGCCATGTTTATGATTGCCTCAAGGAAGATCCATAAGGTGATCCCGGATGCAAGCAGCAACCCCATCGTGTCGGGTGCTTTTTTG
>CAZMPL010000102.1:9151-10687 GCA_964567805.1 uncultured Pirellulales bacterium
TGGCAATGTTAATCCTGTAATCGGCATAATGCCCATTGTCATACCAATATTTTCTATAATTTCGACAACAAACATTGCAACGATACCTACCACTATCAATCTTCCGAATGGATCTGTATTATTCGATGCTATTTCCAGCCCACAGGCCAGAACAACCATATAGAGACCAATTAACATCAGGCAACCCCAAAAACCCCATTGCTGTGCAATAATTGAAAAAATAAAATCATTATGCCTTTCACTGAGAAAATCATATTTAACAAAAGGACCTTTTCGGAATCCATATCCCATTCCGTTATTTATCCCACCTGAAGTTACAGCATATTTCGAACGAATCAAATGATAGCCCCATTTAGTTCTCCATAACTTTTCTGTAAATTTCGTATCAACAAGCATTTCGCCGAGCCAGTCATATTTCTCTGCAGCTTCTCGTATCGTAGAATTCTGAAGAAGTACACTACTCATTCTGATACGCTGATAAGTATGCATTTTAAACCACATAAAAGGACTTACAAGGACCGCCATTAAAATAATCAGTAATAAATGCTTTACTTTTGCTCCGGCAACAAAAAGCATCGAGAACAAAATTGGCATCATCAGCATAACTGTCCCAAGGTCAGGCTCAAGCAAAATAAGTACCATAGGTAACAAAGTTAAGACGAAAGGCCCCATTAAAGCGCCGAAACGCCTGTAGTTGCTTCTGTACCTCAAATACCATGCAAGAGTTATAATGTATACCAGCTTAAAAAATTCTGACGGCTGAATACTTGGCAATTTGGGATGAAATACAAACCAGCGGTGAGCAAAAGTCGTACTTTGAGGAGCGAAAGGCAGAGGAACAATATAGCGGCTTACGAGTAAAAGTGTTAAAGCAAAAATACCTATACCAAAAATCCAATAGCTCATTTCACCGAGTCGCCTGTAATTAATCTTATTTACTAGTATAAAAGTAAAAAAACCAGCCGCTACGAAAATGATTTGCTTGTTGAAATAAACAATTAATTTATGTGAATCGCTGGAAGGACTTTTTTCTATTGGATGACCAACTGCATAAATCATAGCCATCCCGATGGCAATCAACGCAAATGTTGCCAATAACAGGCATATCCTTACAAATAATAATCGTCCTTTTAAAATATTAATCATATTTTCAACTTTAACTCAGAACCGTTAAAATTGTACAACTTATCAGAAAAATCACAAAAAAAATCTGTAAACAAATTCTTTATTTACATTATTGGAACATGTTTGATTTAGTACTCAGAATAATTTTGAAATGAAAAGACTGTATTTGTATATTTTCTCACTAATATAATTCACTCTAAAATGCCGGGATAAACTAAACCATTTGATTTAATTTTTCTTGCATAATATGTAGCGCCTTTTTTACTCATTCTGAATCGCCCCTCTTTTTCAATAAGGTCAAAACCTGCCAGATTTAATAACCAGCGAAATTGTCTCGGAGTGTAAACAATTATATGATAATCGCATTCCGTCCAGCGGACAGGTGGTATGTAAGAAATAAAAACTCCATTG
>CAZMPL010000103.1:0-10502 GCA_964567805.1 uncultured Pirellulales bacterium
TCTGTCTGAGCCTTTGGTTATGAAGCAGGGACAAACAACTGATGTATTATTTACGGATAAGCAGGGTAATCCTCTGGCAAATAAGTCTGTAAAAATCACTCCTAAGATGTGGGGAAATGATGTTCCACGAGTTGAAGAACACCATGGTCGAACTGATGCGCAGGGACATCTGAAAATCAACGGCGTAATACCTGGAATTGAATATTTCATAATGGATTCTCGTGGAAATCGAAGTACCTCGAATTGGCCGCAACTTTATTTTCATGATACTAAAGTTTTAATCCATGAAAATGGACAGCCGGTTGAGATACGAACAAAAGGTTCTGCTCAGGATGTTATGACGGGTGAAATCTCCGGCGTAGTAGAAGACAAAAGTGGTAATCCGATTGGTATGGCAAGAATTGAGTTATTGAATAAAGAACTTGCTATGCTTCCGAATACTATCGAGATAAGCGGAAGAAGAGTGAGGGTAATATCGCAGAACCATTATGCTCAAACAGGAACAGATGGTTCTTTCAGAATCAAAGAGTTAAATCAGGGAAAAACTGATATCGCAGTTAGAGCTGATAATTATCAAACTCAAATTCTTAAAGATATTTCCACAGATACCAAAGATTTGAAAATAACCTTAGATAAGCCTATGGCTTACTTGCTGAAAGGCGAAGTCGTAGATGGCGAAGGTAATCCTATAAAAGACGCTGAAGTTACATTAGCTCAAAATACAGACAAAACAATAATAACTAAAGTTCAAACAAATGATCAGGGTTTGTTCGAGTTTAGTGACGTTTTAGAACCAATCGCAGAACTGAATACTCGCATGTTAATTACTCAAAAAGATGGATTCGGACTTGCCGGTAAGATTCTGGATACTACAGGCGGCGAGACATATGTGAAATTCGTTATGCTGCCTGAAGAAACAGTTACCGGACGAGTTGTTGACGATTCAGGGAATCCAATCGAAGGAGCTACAGTAGGTTTATGGTCATTTGGTAGTGGAAATGATTTTTTTAATATTAGCATGTTTTTTAGTAAATGGACTGAAATTGCACCTGAAGTTAAAACTGATTCCGAAGGTCGATTTGTTTTTAAGGGACTTCCGACAGAAAGTAACATGAATATCCGTGCTTATTCAGATGGTTATGCCGTTACAAAAATTGTAAATACGAAAACAACTCAAGAAAGTTATGCCATGCAAATGGGTGATGGAATGATGATTACAACAGGAACTTCTCCTGAAAGTACTGAGGACATTGAATTTGTACTTCCTAAGGGAGTCACACTTCGAGGTACAGTGACATATGAGGATACAGGGCAGCCGGTAAAGGGATTAAAATTAGGTACACAATCGATTAAAGAAAGCGCATGGTCAGATGGAATAACAGATGAATCAGGGAAATTTGAAATGAAAGGTGTTGCTCCTTATCCATGCAATCTTCTTGCTATGTTCGATGATAAAGACAGGAGAGCTTTGCCGGAATGGGCCGCCGCGGCTGTTGTCTTGAATGAACTTGAACCGGGCAAAGTGAAGGACAATATTAAAATCGTATTAATAAAAGGTGGTATTATTCGAGGAAAAGTCACTGATGCCGCGGGTAATCCTCTGGATGGAATCGATATAGCGTTCTATTCCGCCGCACGTCCGCGTTCCGGTGGTGCCTGTCAGTTAGTTTATACCTCAGCGGATGGCACATGGGCATTTCGTTTCCCTGAAGGTGAGGTCTATGTATATATTCGAACCAATATACCTGGTGCCGGGTGGTCACGGCCAAATTATACATTGAATGTCAAAGACGGGCAGGAAATTACGGATATCGATTTCAAGCTTAGTAAAGAGCTACCCGAAAATTCGCCATATAGGAAATAATATGAGAGTTTATAATCGTTCACCTATTTAATTAAAAAGACGTGTATTTTGGGAATCCGCATGACAAAGTAGTTTAGTTACACTTGTCATGTTGAGCAGAGCGAAACATCTGGGGCGCGATTATTAATAAACGTAGCGATAATCATAATCGATAGCCAGATTCTTCACTCCGTTCAGAATGACAAAACAGACATTTTCTGTGAATGGTTATCTGAATTTTAGAAACGTTTTACGAAACCTATTCCTAATGCTGGTTTTTCTGTTTCGGTCATGAATGGGACTATTTCGAAACCGGCGATTTTGTTGTCCTTGTCGCTGCCTGCGACGGTATGGCCTATTACCCAGCCTAATGTTGCGCCGAACACTACGTCGCTGCCCCAGTTGTCACCTGTATCCATCATCCTGTAAGCAACGAACGATGCGATAGCGTAAGCAGGAATGCCGACCTTCGGTCCGTAAAATTCATCAAGTACAGACGCGACTGTAAACGAGCTTGAAGCATGACCGCTCGGCCAGGACAAATACTCGCCGTTCGGTGTATCGTTACCTCTTGTATATTGGAGTGCTGTTGTTGCGAGCCAGTTTATAGTTAAAGCCGTTCTCATCGTATAGGCGCGTTCTTTATTTATATCATCTTTATTTCGTACGCAGAGAAAATACCAGATATACGAGGCCGCCGAATGTACCATTGGATGTCCGATGATATTGAAAGTTTCAGCGTCACTGCCCTGGAGCATTTGATGTTTGTCAAAATTATCCGCGATATTTTCGTCGGCTTCCTGGTGCATTGCTATGCTTGCGCCACCGGTAAAAAGCAGGGCGGCTATATTGTCTGGTTTGGTAAAAGTAGCTTTACTGTCATTCCAGAATCTGCCGGGAAATTTTTTGTAATCCTGCTTAACTGTTACAATTATCTCTTTAAAAGACGCTTTAGAAGGTGAGTTTATATCTTGCGTTGGCGAAGATGATTTTTTTTCAACAAGATTAGAATTGCCCGCGCAGCCTGAACCTGCAAACACACTTGCAAAAAATATTAACAAGAGGATTTGAATTTCCAGACGTATATTCATTTGCTTTCCTGTTCGATTAATCCCAATAAGGGTTGAAATATTAAAATCAATCCTCGAACGGTAAAGCCGCGGAATAGTTTGGTGCTTCTTTTGTTATCTGTATATCGTGCGGATGCGATTCATGTATAGAAGCTGCGCTTACGTGAACGAACTTACTGTTTTTAATCAAATCTTCGATATTTCTTGCACCGCAATATCCCATGCCGGCACGCAGGCCGCCGACAAGCTGATATATGAACGAGCTGAGAGTTCCATGATATGGTACGCGGCCTTCTACTCCTTCCGGTACGAGTTTGCTTTGTTCGGTTTTGCTGCTCTGGCCGTAACGTTCCGCCGAGCCTTTTACCATAGCTCCGAGAGAGCCCATGCCGCGATATTCCTTGAATTGTCTGCCTTTGTAAATCACAAGTTGTCCGGGACTTTCTTTGAGGCCCGCGAAGAGCGAGCCAATCATTACGCACGAAGCACCTGCTGCGATTGCTTTGGTTATGTCACCCGAATGTTTGATTCCGCCGTCCGCGATGACTGGTATATTGTGTTTTTGTGCGGCTTTAACGCAATCCAAAATTGCGGTTACCTGCGGTACGCCTACGCCGGATATGATTCTTGTCGTGCAGATTGCACCGGGGCCGATTCCGACTTTAACCGCGTCGGCTCCGGCATCGACTAAATCATTAACTGCCTGTGCTGTCGCGATATTTCCCGCGATAACGTCTATTTTATAATTTGATTTTATCTTCTTTACAGTATCGATAACATTTTGTGAATGGCCATGAGCGGTATCGACAACGATAATATCGACATCTGCGCTGATTAGTGCTTCGATTCGTTCGTATTCGTGAACACTTACAGCAGCACCGACACGCAATCTGCCGCGAGGGTCTCTTGCGGCTATCGGGTATTGCTGCACTCTGTCAATGTCTCTCATTGTAATCAGGCCGACTAATTCAAAATTGTCATTAACAAGAAGCAGTTTTTCGACTTTATGTTTCTGGAGAATTTCTTTTGCCTGTTCGAGTGTAGTTCCAGCCTGACCTGTAACAAGATTATCTTTGACCATTACTTCACTGATTTGGACATCGTAATCCTTGAGAAACTTCAAGTCTCTTCGTGTCAGAATTCCAACAAGCTTTTTTTTGCCCTTGACAATAGGAATACCTGATACGTTTTGTTCTTTCATCAGTTGGAGGGCTTTGTTTACCGGCTGGTCCGGCGATAAAGTTACCGGATCGAGAATAATTCCGTTTTCCGAACGTTTAACCTTGGCGACTTCGCGTTTTTGCTCTTCGATAGAGAGGTTTTTGTGAATCATACCGATTCCGCCTTCCTGTGCCAGCGCGATTGCCAGAGCGGATTCGGTTACGGTATCCATCGCTGCTGAGACGATAGGTATATTGATTTTGATGTTATTGGTCAGACGGGTTTGGGTATTTGCTTCGCTCGGTACAAAATCACTTTTAGCCGGTATCAGAAGCACATCATCGAAAGTTATACCTTCAGCAACAATTTTACTGTTATCCATTCTTATCTCCATATTACATAAGCTATTTACAAAAAAAATGATTTTTCAGTATAAAACAAACGTCCGCCGCCGTCAAAACAATTTTTTAGCAGGTTTTATTTCAAGGTATATAGTGTAAAATAAATATATTATCGAAAAAAACGCAAATAAATAAGTTTTGCGCCCATTTTGGGAATTTTTGGTAGTCTATTATATTGAATGCTGATTCAGCGAAAGGATGTTGGAATTATTAAGGAATCCGAAATAGTTTTGGTTAAAGAAGCCGCAGATGGTAATGTGGAAAGCTTCACCGCATTAGCTGTACGATATTATACGCCTATGGTTGCTATTGCTCATTCGATTATTGGCGATAGAGATTTGGCTGAAGACGCGGCTCAACAAAGTTTTGCTAAAGCGGCTGTGAAGTTGCCGCAGTTGAAAGACTACAGGAAATTTGCAGGCTGGCTTGCGGCTATATGTAGGAATGAAGCGAAGGATGTTTTAAAACTAGAAAATAACCATCGAAATGGCGAAAAGTTCTCTGAAATAACAATTGAATCCAAAGATAATCATTCATTTGAAGTTGTAAAAAATGCGTTGATTAAACTCTCTGCTTCATCAAAAGAAGTGATTTATCTGCGATACTATGATGGACTTTCTTATGAGCAGATTTCGGATGTTTTAGGTATTTCCGAGCAGGCAATTAACGGCAGATTAAGAAGGGCAAAGAAAAAACTGGCACAAATATTAAAACGTGAAGGTTTTCAGCAGGTGTAATTATGAACAATAATAATGATAAATGGCTCGATGAAATAATTTCCAAAACAATCAATACTGGAAAGCCGCAATTTGATGCCGAAAAGTTCAAGCAAAATTTTCCAGATGAATTAGAGATACTTCAATCAAGAGTACATCAACAACAAATGGTGAATTTATGGAAAAGAATATTTAGTGATCCAGTTTCAAGTCTTGCAACTGCCGCGGTTCTAATTCTTATGGTTGTAATATTTGTATTATTTTCGTCGCCAAAAGATAATACAACATATCTCAAAGAGCAGAATGTGAAAAAATCGCATAGTGACCTGCTAACATCAACGGCGTTGATGAATGCTTATTTGGAAGGTGGAATGGAAGCGATTGACGAACAAAATAGGGAAGCGACAAAAATGCTTAATCGAAAACAGGAAGATATAACAATTTATGAATTGCTTGTAGAAAATAGTAATATATAAAATTAAGGAGATAAATTATGAAATATAAAATTAATAAAAGATTCGTAATAATATTTGTTTTATTTACTTTCCTTCTTCCTGGCAAATTAATTTTTGCCCAGACAAGTGATAATGCGGCCCTTTTATATTATCAAGCGTTTATGCTTTATGAAGATTCTAATGAAGATATTAGAACTAAAATACATGATGTTGCTATGAGTGGGCTGGAGCCTGATGAGCAGGTTGAACTGTATATTAAAGAACAGCAGTATTTAATAAATACAATAGTTTCTGCTGCGAATATTGAAAATTGCGATTGGGGAATTGATTATTCGGTTGGGATTAAACTTAAGCTGTCTCATATTTATAATATCAGGCCGGTTGCATGGCTCGTGATTAATGATGCAAAGATATTAGCAAAGCATGGCCAATATGAAATGGCTTTGCAACGTTGTTTGACCTTACATAAAATGGCTCGTCATGTTGCCAAGGGACAATTAATATCTTTGTTAGTTAGCTGTTCCTTAGCTGGAATGGCAAATAACTGCATTGGAGATATTCTTTCAGAAATGCCGCAGGATGTGGAAATATTAGAACGGTTAAAAACAGAACTGGCAAAAATCAATAAAGAACCTTTCAGACTTAATGAAGGTATAAAACTGGAATATATCGGGGCAGCTCCAGAATTAACCATCGAGAGAATACAGACGTTTATTGATGTAATGAGAGAGCCGATGGTTTCTTCTTTGGCGAGTCCTGATTATACTCCCAGGTCACTGACGGAAGATGAAGAAAAACAACGTGAAAAACAGAGAGAAGAACAGCGGAAAATTGATGAAATATTCGATGAGCGACTAAGTAATATAAATGAAGCTTTTATTGAAGGTAACAAGCAGTATTTCAAAAAACTATATCTCGAAGAAGTTCCGGCTGCACTTGAACTTAATTATGAGCAGGCATATAAAAAGCTTACTGAACTTAGTCAGAGAACTAAAAAGGATTTAATTGAAAATCCAAATGCAACGATAGCATCTTTAATTGATACGCCGTTTAGTGTTGTTTATAGTAAGGTTACAGTAAATAATAGTTTCACAAACGCTTTATTGAATGCTATTGATATTTATATTTTAAAAGCAAAAACAGGTCAATTGCCTGACCAACTACCCAAGGGACTTCCGAAAGATTTATTAATAGATGGAGATTTCAAATACCAAAAAACAGAGGATGGCTTTTTGATTAGCACGCAAGGTAAAGAACTGCCTAAAGAGCAAATCCACGAATATATGTATAAAGTAAAAAAATAATCAATCCATAAAACTTAATTTTTATGCACGGCCGTAGCTTTCGAAGATTGAACGGAAGTGGAAGCCGCAGATGGCGAGGGTTACGGCTAAATGAAAATGCTGCGGCTTTTTGATTAGAGACCAGAAAATTAGTTTCCAATATGAAAGTCTGCCTTTATCTATTATGCCGAGACGCCAGATGGATTTTATAAATGCTTTGATGTCGCAATACCTGTATTTCGATTTGTTGTTCTGGCCGGGTTTAAGTTCCCTTAAGAATGTCAGGATTCTATTATAATAGTTTCTGGGCGAATAAATTGTATTTACGACTTTCTTATATCCATTAAGAAGTTCATCCTTGCCCATTTTAGGAATGAAATTCATCGAAAAATCGGTATTGTCTCCTGTCGTTTCTTTCGAGAGTCTATTTTCATTCATTAGCCTGCTGTATAGTTTCGTTCCTCTTGGAGCGTTGAGAAGTCCGACCATAGCTGTAACTACGCCGCTCTTTTGGATGAAATGAATCAGGTTGTCGAATACGGATTCTTTGTCGCTGTCGAAACCGAGAATGAATCCCGCCTGAACCTGCATTCCTGAACGTTGAATCTTTTTGATACATTCGACTAAATCACGCCCCTTGTTCTGGACTTTATTGCATTCGCTTAAGCTTTCTTCGTTTGGAGTTTCAATTCCGACAAAAACGCAATCGAAGCCGGCCTGAACCATCATGTTCATTAGTTCCTCATCATCCGCAAGATTTATAGAAGCCTGGGTATTGAATGCAAATGGATATTGTTTTGTTTTCATCCAATCTATAATGGCGGGAAGCAATTCTGTTTTTAGAAGCTTTTTGTTTCCGATGAAATTGTCATCAACGAAAAACACTTCGTCTCTCCACCCCTGAGCATAAATGTTTTCCAATTCCTGTAATACCTGTTCTGTAGTTTTTGTCCGGATTTTATGCCCGAATAAAGTTGTTACATCACAAAAATCACAATTGAAGGGACATCCTCTCGAATACTGAATGGACATCATTGCATATTTCTTCATTTTAATTAACTTCCATAACGGAACTGGCGTGTTAATTAAATCAGCTTTTTCGTGTGTGTAATATACTTTTCTGGCATAGCCGTTTTGAATATCCTTTATAAATAGCGGCAATGTTATTTCGGCTTCTTTTAGAATAAGATGATCCACATGATCATATTGTTCAGGAATACCATTAAACAATGGACCTCCGGCTGCAATCTTCTTTCCAAGTTTGTGGCATAGTTCAATTACCTGGTCCGCTGATTTTCGCTGGATGAACATAGCTGTAATGAATACATAATCGGCCCACTTTATATCACGATCATGCAATTTAGATGTGGTCATATCAACAAGCTTTAGTTCCCATTCCTTTGGTAATAATGACGCTACAGTTAATAATCCCAGTGGCGGTACAACTGCTTTTCTTGAGATGAATTTAAGTGCTTTTTTGAAACTCCAGAAAGTAAGCGGGATGTCCGGATTGACAAGAAGTATCTTCATGATTTTGCTCCTGTAAAATATCTACCCAAAATAAAATCGTGTTAAAGGTGGGCTTGAGGCGATTTAATTAAATCAACAGGAGATAGTAATCATACATTCAAAGAAGTTATTCGCAATTGATAAAGACTTGCAGAAATTTAATGGATTTAAGTCTCATATCAAAAGGTATCTTAGTTTGCATCTGACTGCTTTTTCAAATTCGCTAAAAACCTGCCTAAAATCCTTAATCAGGCGTTAAATAAAAAGTAAACGACTATATATATTATACATCGTCAATATTATTCTTATTATACATTCAATATATGAAATACTATAAGGAAAAAACTTAATTTATCATATATTTCTCGCTATCACTAAAATAATAAAATATTGACAATTTAGTAAAACACGGTATAATAAATCCTAAAATAATATTATATATATAAGATTAGAAAAAATCTTTGAGCTGCAAAGAAAGATACCTAACCTTTGCGGCTTTTTTAATTAAAGGAATAAGAATGAAAAAGCCGTTAAAAACTTCATCTGAGGGTCGAAAATGTGCATTTCCAGGCTGTGAATGTATTTTGAGCATCTATAACCATGAAGTGTATTGCTGTATGCATAAAGAAAAAATTGAGCACCAGCAGAAAATAATAAAGCCTTATCATCACGTAATATCTGATTGATTATCTTAACAATGTAAGAGGTATTTTAAAAAAATGCGAATTTAATTTATTTTTTATTTGACATTAATTATTTTTTGTGATATTATATATTTTTTAGTGGTGTCAATTCTTTCATCTCTCAGGATTTTCCCCATAAATATAAAACGAGAGAAATTATTTATTTGGCCAACATACCGGCCAAGGAGAAGTACAATTGAGTACAGGTACAGTAAAATGGTTTAATTCGAGCAAGGGTTTCGGTTTTATTAATCAGGATGATGGCGGCGATGATTTGTTTGTTCATCATTCAGAGATCAAGTCCAGCGGTTACGCTTCACTCGATGAAGGTCAAAAAGTCGAGTTTGAAGTTGGACAGGGCAAAAAAGGCCCATGTGCGACAAATGTAATTCCTAAATAATTAGGGAAACTACTTGAAAGCCAAAAGGCCGGGCCTAAACCCCCGGTCTTTTTTTTATGCGCAGGAAGAACTTAAAAAAGGATTGGATTTAACGCTTCAGGCAAGATTGATTCTTTTAGGATTGCTCGACTAAACGCGGCGTAGCCGCAAGCAAATTTATTTTGTTAGACACATGAGCCTTGCCATCTCCCAGGTAGCCCGTGGGGCCCAAGGGGAGATTTCACCAATTACACAGATTATTTACTACTACGACTTTGTCATTCCCTCGCAGTCGGGAATCCAGTTACACACCACAATACTTAAACCATAAATGTAAAACATTGATTGGCCTATTTACTATACATGAGAATATAGATTTTGAGCAATCACTTCTTTTCGCCATGTTTTATTGCCAATGTTTTCGTTGAACTTTATTAGTTTTTCTACATGGTTTCCAAGCTGAGCAAGAGTAATTTCTTTTCGTGCTTCATCTGAAATAAATTCGGTAGCCAATATCTTAAATACACTGTTTATCTCAGAAAACTCCAGTTCATGTGCCAGTTCGTAGGCATCGTCTAAGGTTTTGATCTGATCAACTGATGTTTTTCTTAATAATGATAATACCTTTATAACATTTTCCATGAGTTCTTTATCCGCCGCCTCATTAATCTTCTGGTCTGCGATAGTCTCCTGTATCTGTATCAGTGTTCTCGCGTGATTTTCCTCATCCTTGGCTAATTCAATCCAAAAAGCGGAGACATTGGGAAGGTTTTCAAACATTTTTGAGAACAGGATATAGAGACGACGACTCTTCCATTCACACTTAATTGCCTGCTGGAAAACATAATTAACAGTTAGTTCAAAATCAAGATTATCAGACTGATGTAAATCATTCATTATGCCACCCCATTTGTAAAGTCTATAATTATTTTCAGTGCCACCGATTAGCATAGGCACAACTGCATTATTTGACCTTTTATCGGCAAAATAATAACGTTACTT
>CAZMPL010000104.1:0-1380 GCA_964567805.1 uncultured Pirellulales bacterium
TTCTTTTTACAATTGGAGCTCTGAAATCAAAATGGATTAGGTTTGAATCCAATCCTCCAACATCATAAAATAAATCTTCAAAATATTTTCTGTCCTCTTGATATTCGAAATCTAATTTTGAATGCGTCATATCTATAAAAGCAAAAATTTATTATATAATCAGTTCATCATTGGAAAGATATACAGCCTTTTTCTTCATAAAAACTCATCGATCCTTACAATCTTTTCCTTAAATATCTCTTACATCAACATTATAGCATAAATATTACTTATCGCAAATCATCTGTAATTTTTATATGCAAATGTACCACACACTTTCAGTTGTTAGCATTTTTTACTATATTTTTGAAGGATCGTATTTTTTCAGTATCTTTACTGCTTTCGGATTTCTTTTAATAATCATGTCATGAATGTAAGACCAATACTCCGAAACGAGGAGATTGCCTTGTAGATTGCTACGTATGAAACCCGCTGTTTTGAGCACACGATGAGATTTCAAGTCTTCAAGAAATAATGGCGCTTCAAGTCTGCACAATAACTGTATTTCTCCTCCATAACATTCACCGTCTCTCCAACCTGCCTTGCTACGGGATAGCTCACCTGTTACGACATAGATGTCACGAATTGCCTTATCCGGGGAGCATCTATACATAAGAAGTAAATCTCCGATGGTTGCTCGTTTTGAAAGGCCCCAATTCAACCGTTTAAGCTTAAAATTGTGCCACTGGTTCTTTAAACTCGGTTGAATCCATATCTTTGGCACAGAGTGAAATTCCTTTTTAAGTTCAATCACCTCCAATGGACACTCAGGCCAATCATGATGCCAACATACAATACAGTCGCATTTCTTGGGATTATGGCCGTGAGTTTTGAAACTACTTGATTTAAATTCAAATTCAATTCGAACCAGTTTTTCCTGATCACCGCTTCGACGATAAGCTATACAATCCGGGAATTGTGGGCGAATCTCCTCAATACGAAATTGTTTCTTCCTCGCAATATGTGCAAAAAGGTAAACAACGCCAATTTCATTTTTTGGTGCGTACTGAAGAGGCGCATTGGTCAACGTATTTGGTCTTGATTTCTTCATAATTTTAAATGCGAACAATAACTATACCACCTGTATATGACTGGAAACAAACACTGTCTCTTTCTGTATAAGAAAACCCTGACTATTCTCACAACTCTCTTGAACATCTTTCTTTTTTCAGACATAACCATAATTTATAATGATTACAAAATATCTATAAACAGTGTGTACATCCGACTCCTTCTGATTGAGACAATAACACTTTTTCTTGAAAGGTCAATAAGAAAAAGCGGGTAAGGCTTTTTTTGTTGTAAGGATTGGGTATGGAATGTAAAATCGGGGCGAATAAA
>CAZMPL010000104.1:1480-10448 GCA_964567805.1 uncultured Pirellulales bacterium
AAGGCTTTTTTTGTTGTAAGGATTGGGTATGGAATGTAAAATCGGGGCGAATAAATGAATATATAGACGGGATTACAGGATTACATGATTTTTATTTATATTTAATTTTCTGTTTATCCTGTTATCCTGTCGAAATAAAAAGGATTTTATAATGAATAAAAAGAATATATTGCTTTTGTGTATCACGGGACTGGTATTTGTAATATTAACAAGCGGCTGTATCGAACGTGAGTTGAAAATTAATACTGCGCCCCAGGGAGCGATGGTGGAATTAAACGACGAGATGATCGGGCAATCTCCGGTCACCGTGTCATTCAACTGGTACGGCGATTATTACGTCCGACTGACTAAAGATGGTTACGAGACACTCAATACGCATAAAAATCTCAAAGCGCCATGGTACGACCATTTTCCGTTCGATTTCTTCGTAGGAGTGCTCTGGCCGGACAGGATTGTCGATTCATACGAATGGACGTTCGAGCTTAAAGAGAAAAAAGAATTAACCCGCGAAGAACTGATACAAAAAGCCGAAGACATGAAAAAAGAAATGGAATGAAATGTTTCATCAAGTCGCAAGCTCAAATGTCTAACCACTATTCACCAATAACTATTCACTTTTAACGAGTAACGAGTTAATAAATGTATGCACTTATATCAATGTTTCTGGCGCTTGTATTACTCGTAGCGCTTTTGCATTTCAAGGTCAGGATTGGCCGGGCCATGATGATTTCAGCTTTCGTTCTTGCTATCCTTCTGCACGTCACGCCGGTAAAGTTCTGGGATGCGATAGTTACCGAATGGAATGAAAGCCCGCTGAGCCAGACTACAGGCTATCTGTTCGTGTCACTTACTGCGCTTGTAATGCTGGTAAATGTTCTCGGTATAGTAATGAAGGAAACTGGAGTTGCGCAGAAACTGGCGCCGGCGATTCATGGTTTGTTCAGGAGCAGGCGTTTTGCATTAGCGGCGATTCCCATGATGATGGGTTTGCTCCCTACGCCGGGAGGGATAATGCTTTCTGCACCCATGGTTCGCGAGCTGGGAGACCATATAAAAGTCGAAAGGTCACGTCAGGCGGCGATAAACTTTCTCTTTCGTCACCAGTGGGAAACAGTCTGGCCGCTGTTCCCTTCGATACCATTGATACAGGGCATGTTCGGAATGTCGGCGTTTGCTATAATTTCACACAATATGGCAATATCATTGACAGGAATAATAACAGGCGTGGTTTTCCTGCTCTTTTTCGGAATACCGCCAAAGGGCAAGGACAAACACACTCACGCGCAATTCATCCATAACCTGCAAAACTTTGTTCACGCGTTCTGGCCGATACTATTTGTCGCTATTTTATATGCAGTGACAAATACTCCCCCTGCTATCGGGCTGATTATAGCAATTCCGATATATCTGTATGTCCACAAAGTTTCTGTAAAACGCTGGCCGGCTTTTTTCAAAGAGGGTTTCAATATTGATTTTGCATTACTCATTCTCGGCGCGTTGTTATTTAAGGTCAATCTACAGGCTGGAAATGCAATTGAGCAGGTAGTAAACTTTTTATCTGAAATAAATATGCCGCAGAATTTTGTTATCTTTTTCCTGCCGATGTTCGTCGCGTTTTTGACCGGCCTGACTATGCCGACCGTCGCGATTACATTTCCATTTCTTTTGCCGTACATCGGAACGGGGCAAGACGCGAAAGTCGGGCTTGAAACTCTCGCGTTTTCAGGTCTTGTATGCGGCCTGCTCGTAACTCCAGTGCATCTTTGCCTTGCACTTTCGGCGAGCTATTTCGAAGCTCCGCTATTAAAAATCATAATAAAAATTCTTGGACCAGTAATCTTTATTGCCTGTGCCGGTATAGTAGTCGCGAAGTTCTTTGTATACTAAACATACCGCTTTGTCATACCCGCGAAGGTGTGTATAACACATAATATCGAAGATTGCTTCGTCAACTACAGGGGGACATATTGAGAGGTTACATTTATCTTCTAAGATGCGATTTTGTTTGTTCGAAAGCGGCCTGAAGTTCTTCCGGACTTAGCATTTCAATCTTTCCGCTGACTCGAAGGACATTACACCTGCCGCTATGAACCGGTATTGATTCATACAATAATATATTTTCCGGAGGTGAACTCAGTGTCTGGCCCGGTATGTATGTGTAGTTCGGAGCGTTCGGCTCGGAACAATGAAAGATTTGTGTCATTCCGACCTGATTTACTAACTCATCATAAGACTCAGGTAATTTATCATCTGTCATAGAAGACATCTGTAGAAACTGGTATATCTGGCCCAAATTCGATGAACAAACGATAGCGGAAGCCTTATTCGCGGTATTGACCATTCCCTGTGCGTATTCCTGGGTTGTTTCTCCGGCTTGTTTCATGAGTGACATAACACCGATGCCAATAAGAACAATAATAATTCCCGCTATAAGTATATTAGTTATTGTCCCGCCGGCGCGTTTAGACAAAAATACGTTTTTCAGATCACTATGTAATTTATAATTTTTATTCGCAAACATTGTTATTCCTCTTTTTATTAAGACAATAAAGGTACATTAAATATATTGGAAAATAATTTGAGCATTGGAATTATTACCAGATTAATTCCACCCAAATATAATAATCCGATGAGAATAAATATTCCGAATCGAGAAAAATTTCTATAAGCATTTAAAACCTGCGGATTTTTTATACTTGCGTAAATAACTCTCGAACCATCCAGCGGCGGAATTGGAATAAGATTAAAAACCGCAAAAACAACATTCAGTTCAACTCCGATCAGAAGGAAAACCTGAACATTTCGCATGTTATCTATTGGTAAAATATTGTATAAAAGTGCAAGAAAAGTCGCCAGTAATATATTCGAGAAGGGACCAGCTATCGCGACCAATAACATTTGGCCGCGGGTTAGAACTGAAAAATTCACAGGTACAGGTTTGGCGTACCCGAAATGCGCAATAAAAGGAAGGATAATAGTACCAAGCAAGTCAATATGTGCAATCGGATTAAGTGTGAGCCTTCCCATGTCTTTCGCGGTAGTATCACCGAATTTATACGCGGTGAAAGCATGAGCAAACTCATGTATAGTCAGCGAAGGCAATACGGCTGCCATCGTTATCAAAAATTCAAAAATATTTATTTTGGGCATTATCTTATCCTATATACTATTTCCATTATAGTCAAGCGATAAGAATTATATGCCGTTTTATTGAAATATGTTCGTTTTTATTAATTCTCCCCAATCTTTTCATCAATTTCATCTATTGAAAATCCTTCGGCGATAACAATATGCTCCTTATTAGTAAGAATCAGCCATGGAAGTGCCTGAATACCCCAATCTGCCCGTACTTTTTCCTCATTTTCCTGAATCATTCCAACCTTGAAAGAGATACCATTTTCCTTTATCCAGTCATTCAGTTCGCTTTGTTCGGTTTTTGTAGCTTGAATAACAACTGCATCAATCCCCTTTTCATTCAGTCCCTGTATCCTCTTATTCATTTCTGAAATGCAATTTCGTGACGGCCGCTGCTCATAATCAAAAAAACATAGTAATAATTTCCTATCACCTTCATTTGAATCTACTCCGAAATCTTTCAATCTCGGTAATTTCTTACCTATCAAAGAACGCGAATAATAGAGTGTTTGTCCTAAAACAATTTTAATATCCGTATCTCCTCCATGAGCATAAACTATACCATACTTTTGCTGCTCTACAGGAGGTTTCGCAGAAATTTCGAGAAGTTCTTCACTTGTGCCATTATAATAAAACCTGCCATTCTTATCGGTTAATAGTCGAACATATGGCGGACGACCGGTATTGTCACTCAATCTTGGACCGTAAATAGAAAGCAACGCATTTGGTACCGGCAAGTCATTGGCATCCAGGACAACTCCGGATAATTCTTTATCCGCCGGTAACAATACGATTGGTTCCATTTGAACAGGTTTTGTCACATCATCCGTAAACGGAATCAAGCTGACTTTCGTTACTCCAAATCCTTCTGCGCTTGCAATAATTGCATATTGTGGACTATTAGGAACAGAAAGAATATTAAATATTCCGTTTGGATCGGTACCAGCTTTTATATACGGCCTGATAAGTTTTCCATCTACCAATTTAACATAGGCCGCTGGTATTGCATTGCCATTAGGATCAGTGACTTTTCCTGTAATAGTATAAGCAGGTTTAAGAACAACTTTACCCATGAGATGTCCCGTTCTATTCGGATCTCTAAGCCGCACAAAAGCCGCTAATCCTGTTGATTCATGTCGAGCCAATATATCAGCACTTCCGGGGAGAATTGTTCCAAAGAGATGAATATTTTTTGTATTAAAATATCCGTTTGCGTCAGTTACTACACGAGGTCCAAATCCTTCTTCCATAATTTCTGCTCCGGCTAATGGATTCCCCTGCTCATCTACGGCCTGGCCAGAGTAAAAATATGCACTATGAGATAAGGGTACTTCAATCTTATTATTAAGTTCAGGATTGATTGTAAAATTATATTGAGCATAAAAATCAAGTGCAGTTGAACCATAATCAAGCTTTGTAATTGTAAAACGACTTTCTCTGCGAGGGATATTAAATCGTGCAATACCATTAACATCTGTTATCTTTTCTTGAGAAAATATATCATGACCGGATTCGATATCGTTTTGATAAATAGTTACAGATGCGTCTTGAATTACTTTTTCGTCATCTGGATTATATACTTTTACTGTAACAGGCAATCCTTTTTTATATATGATTTTTATGTCATCAATCGTTTGGCCTGATTCAAGATTTACATCGATATAGCCATAGCCTTCTTTGTCATGTTTAATACTTAACTGGTATTTATATGATTCAAGCTGTGAAAATTCAAATGTTCCGTTTGAATCTGTTTGTGCCAATTTCTCACGATAAAACAATGAATCTTTATTATAGAATTCTGCTTTAACCTGAATACCAGTAAGACTCTGACCTGTACTTTCATCTATAACTTTACCTTTAATACGAGCTTCTTCAGGAAGAAAAATACGAATGCCATCACGTCCGGCTGCAAAATATTCGGTATATGATTTATCATCACGTTCCACACAAATAGAAGCTTTTCCCGGAGCTTTGACCTGGAATATTCCATAGGAACCTTCCGGGATATTATCAAATAAAAATTGTCCCTGACTATCAGTCTTTCTACTAAACCAGTTTTCCGGATCAGACAAATCAAAATCTATATCTTCAGGTCTGGACATCATCTCATTTCGCAGATATACTCTAACATCAGCATTTTTTATAGGATTACTTTTTTCATCAACGATCATTCCTTTTAATATTGTTGGTTTGCCCAATCTGATTGTTGGCGAAAGCTCCTTTTCAAGATTCAAACCTGCCCAGCCAAGAGCAAATCCGGATTTATACGCTACAATTAAAGAGACGCAACGTTTTTTGTTTACATCAAAGGAAAATGTACCATCAGATGCACTAAAAATAGTATCACAAAGCTTTGAAGCAAGGGGAGTGATATTTAAGAAATTGGAATCATAATGATAACATACCACAGTCGCACCGGAAACAGGCTCTCCCTTATAGTTAATCACTTTACCAGTCGTAATATATGTCTCAAGCTGCGCCGCTTGAATAAATTGAATAAAAAAAATAATCCCAAAAACTAAAAATAATTGTTTCGCCATCTCGTACCCTTTTACCTGTTCCCACTATCCTCAAAACCCAAGCCTGTGGATATCTCTTATTTAGTCATCGTTTCCGCGCAGATTCCTTTCTGCGATTAAACAACGCCATATTCTCATTTTCCTCTAAAATCCTTATCAGAAGTGTTCCTTCACTCCATTACTTATATAGTCACAGCAATCATAAAAACGTAACGCGATTTTTAAAAATATTCCTATAATAATTTATAAATTTACAAAAAAAAGCCACCAGTTCAACTGATGGCTCTTAAATACAAGAGTTTGTTTTTCTTATTTTCTACTATATCTTTCGATTAAATCAAGCACTGCAGCCGCAAGTTTATCCCGGCTGAATTGCTCCAACGCGACTTTTCTGGCGTTTTGTCCCATTTGTGCCAGTTCATTTTTGTTAGATTCCAGATACTTTATTTTCTCTACAAACTGTTCGAGATTACACAAATCACAACCTGAGCCGCACTTATAAGCTTCGAGAATTTCCCTTTGCCAGCCTGAATAGTTCAGCAAAACAGGTTTGCCAGCACTTAAAGAATCAAAAAACTTATTCGCGGAGTTTCTTTCCAGAATTTTATAATTGGCAATCGTAACCAACGAGACATCACAAGCGGCTACAAAATCTGCAAGCTCATGTTTTGGTATCGCATCTAATATTTCAACATTTTGCAAATTGAGCTTTCTAATCTTGTCACGAAGAGTATCTTTCTGACTTCCATTACCAGCTAATACAAAGTGAATTGTCTTATTGTCACGTAATTTTTGAGCGGCTTCTAAAACGAATTGCAAATTATTAACTCGTCCCATAGCTCCGAAATGTAACAGGACAAATTTTTCTTTCCATCCATATTTTTTCCTGATTTGCGAACCATCTATTTCAGGGCTGAAAACGTCTGTGTCACAACTATTCGGGACAACCAAAATTTGCTTTTTCTCACCGTTTACTTTTTTTATTCCTTCAGCCATACCGGGAGAAAGAGCGACAATTACGGAACTCTGTTTGTAAATTAATTTTTCGAGCCATAAAAGCATGCAAATAAATATTTTATTTTTTATAACTCCAATCTCGATTAGTATTTCCGGCCACTGGTCTCGCACTTCAAAAATAAATGGAACTCGCTTGAACCACTTGAGTTTCATCGCGGGAATTCCGATAGATAAAGGCGTACTTGTCGCATAAATTACATCAACATTTTCAACTCGCAAGCCCGCGATAATACAGAAAAAACAAAAAGAAAGAAAAGAAAATATTCTTCGTAAAATTGACTGTTTATTACTGTATCTTGTCCCGACTATTATTACGTTTATTCCATCGATTACCTGTTTTCGTCCTTTTGATAAATCCAGACCTCCAATATCATAATGCCCCGTAATCATTGTCACTTTATGGCCGGATTTTACCCATCGACGCGCAAATTCATAAGAACGTGTACCTGTACTGCCATGAGGCGTAGCAAAATGTTGATGAATATAAAGTATGTGCATAATTGCTGAATCTTTCTTTAACCGCAGAGACCGCTGTGATCGCAGATAAATATTAAAAGTATATTTTTATAATTATTTCAGCGTTTTCTGCGAACTCTGCGGTAAATTATTAGAATTAGAAACAAGCTGCTTATAAATTTCTTCCAAACGTTTCATATTTGTTTGCCTGTCGGCTTTTTCACAAACCAGTCGCCTGTTATACAAAACTGATTTTTGAACAATTTCGGAATTATCAATCAATTTCAAAATGCAATTTGCCAGATCATCCGCGTTGCCAACTTTATGCAAATATCCGTTGAATCCATTCTGTATCCACGCCGCATTTGCGTTTATATCAGAAACTATCGGAAACAATCCGCCAGCCATCGCTTCGAGAAGTGACAAGCTCGCACCATCCCATTTCGAAGCTGAAAGGTATATATCGTTTTGAGCAATCAACTCGGGCAAAACATCATTTTCTATTCTGCCAATAAATTGAACATTATCAGTCAATTTGAGGCTCTCTGATTGCTTTTTCATTTGATCCAGCAATGAACCATCTCCGGCGAAAGTCATTTTGAATTCTATCTTTGCTTCTTTCAATAACATTAAAGCGTTAAGAATTGTTATATGGTCAAATACGGATTCGAACCTCCTCGTGCAAATCATTTTCAAAGGAGATGCTTTTACAAGTGGTTGTCTTTCAAAAAACGAAATTTTTTCAGTATCAACTCCGAGAGAAAAAACTTTGATTTTTCTTTTATCTATACCAAGGCTCAATGCAATTTCTTCAAGTTCCTGTGAAACAACGTTCACACAATCAGTATAGTTAAATATTTTCCGGAGCAATATCTTCCAGAGAGGAGATTTTACGCCGTTAATTAAGTCGCTTCCATGTACTGTAATTACAGCGGGATGAAAACCTGAAACCAATGCTGCTAATCCCCCGCTTGTCGCATAATGCGCGTGTATAACATCAGGTTTGATTTCGTGAATCAGTTTTCGCACTCTGAGCATACTTAACGGATATTTCCATTTGCCCTGCGTTCTGGAATATGTATTACCAAATCCAGTATTATAAGTAGGCACGGACCTTTCCGGGCTCGGTGACAAACAGACAAAATGCACATCGTGACCAGCCTGCTTGAAGTAATCAAGGTAAGGACCTATATGCGAGAAACTGCCGGTTGATATGAAACAAATACGCATTTATTTTTCGTTATTACTTTTTCTATATTTTTTAACCTGAGCGGGATTGCCGCATGCTATTGCATATTCAGGTACATCTTTTGTCACTATCGCACCAGCGCCGATAATAGCTCCTGTACCGATTGAAACCCCCGGAAGGATAATGCTTCTTGTTCCAATCCAGACATCATTTCCAATTGTTACAGGTTTTTCTTCATCATGTCCCTGCTCGATCATGGGAATATCTGTTCTATCGAATTTATGCCGTTTCGTAAGAATAACAACTTCGGGCCCCATCATAACATTATCACCTATCGTGACATTTCCTGTTACTCTGCAATTTATACCTATCCCTGAATTATCGCCGATTTTAATTTGCGAGCCGTCACCAAAAGATGCACCTTTTTCGATATTGATATTTTTCCCGGCGTATGCAAATAATCCTCTTGCGACACTTCCTCGGATTGGCCTGATGAACTTAAAGAACTTATTATCCGTCGCGGGCAAATACCTCGCAAAACAATAATAAGCTATCAATCGTAAATATCCGGTAATTTTCATTATAGTATTATAATTGCATTTTCTGCGATATTGCTTTTTCATAGCATTGCAGGGTCATCTTCCCGATATGT
>CAZMPL010000105.1:0-10332 GCA_964567805.1 uncultured Pirellulales bacterium
GTCCTTATATTTAAATACGCATGAGAACGTAAAACTTTGCGCAATTATTGAACTGACAAGAGTAATACTCTTTTTTGTGGCTAAAATGGGGATTTCTTTGTAAGCTATTAATCAATAATATGTAACGAAACCGATAAGTCTTATAATATGAGCCATAATAGTTATATAAAATTGATTTCAGGTCAAACCAAAGGATTTTGGGCAGGTTTGGTATATATTATCTTCGTCGCAATATCTACAATCTATTCTGCAATTATCAAAATAAGAAATATTCTTTACGATAAGCATATTTCCAGGATACATCATGTCGAAGCCGCAGTTATCAGTATTGGAAACATCACCGCTGGCGGAACCGGCAAAACTCCTCTTGTCGCATGGCTTTGTAACGAGATAACAAGAGATAAAAAACGAAACTCCAAAATCGCTATTTTAACAAGAGGATACAAAACAACTCAAAATCCAAAACTTAAAACTCAAAACTATGTAGATGAACCTGCCCTCCTGGCGGAGAATTGCCCGAACGTAAATGTAGTTATAAATCCCAAACGAGTTATCGGCGCATCTGAAGCTATAGGAAAATACAACTCAAATGTCCTGATTATGGACGACGGATTTCAACACCGACGGCTTGCGAGAAATCTCGATATCATAGCTATTGACGCAACCTGCCCTTTCGGATATGGAAAGATTATCCCGGCCGGGCTTTTACGGGAACCGATTAGTTCACTTAAAAGAGCAGATGCGGCAGTAATTACCCGCTGCGATCAGGTATCCGAAGAACAACTCAAGGAAATCGAGGACAAATTACGAAATATCAAGCCGGAATTACCAACCGCCCGCTCGATACACAAGGCAGTTCATATTAAAACTATAGACAATAAGCAAATTGACCTGGAAAGATTCAAAAATAAAAAGGTTTTCGCTTTTTGCGGCATTGGAAATCCCGATTCTTTCATAAAGTCATTAAATAGCATAGGTTATAACGTCGCAGGCAGTAAAATCTACGATGACCATTACAATTATACAAATACGTGCTTAGCTGATTTAACAAAACAAAGCCAAAGTCTTGGTGCTGAAATTATGCTGACTACACAGAAAGATTTTACAAAAATCCGTCTGCTTGAATCGGCCAGAAACCTGCCTTTGGCTTATCTTGCTATCGAAATACAATTTCTGAGCGGCCGGGATAGATTAAGAAGCTTGATTGATGAGGCTTTAGCAGGTAAAATCTCTCAAATTGATACATAACTTTGATTCTTAATCCTGAAACTAAAATATTGAATTTATTTTGATTTTTTATGTATAAACAACTTTTGAAAAAAATAACGAATCTCGGCTCACCGAAAGTCATGGTAATCGGTGACTTTATGCTCGATATCTATATATACGGCGACGCGTCAAGAATCAGCCCGGAAGCTCCGGTTCCTGTTCTGAGATTGCATAATACACATCACAGTTGCGGCGGTGCTGGTTCTGTAGCGGCTGATCTTTCCGCTTTGGGGGCGTCTGTTACATGTGTTGGAACTATCGGTACAGACCAGAACGGAAAGATTCTTACCAAACTTCTTAAGCAGCTTCACGCCGATACTTCAGGCCTGATGGTATTAGAAAATCGCCCTACGATAAGCAAGCAAAGACTTATTGGTCTGGCACAGCATCGCCACCAGCAGCAGTTGTTCAGAATGGATGAAGAATCCACCGACCCGCTGTCTTCCGAGCAGGAAAGCAGGATTCTGGATCTATATAAAGAACGACTCTCTCAAATAGATGTAATTTGTGTACAGGATCATAATAAAGGTTTGCTAAGCAAAAGTCTTTGCAGGGAGTTAATTAAATTTGCGAACCAGGCCGGGAAAAAAGTGATTATCGATCCGTGCCTGACAAGTGATTACTCGAAATACGAAGGAGCGACTTTGATTACTCCGAACAGGCAGGAATCATCGAACGCTGTAGGTTTCGAACTGCAAAATGAAACCGATTATGCAAAAGCCGCTGCTAAACTGATAAAAAAACTCAAGCTCGAAGCAATAGTCATTACACTTGATAAATCAGGGGCATATCTGAAAACAAAAGGTATCAGCGAGATGATTCCGACCAGGCCGCGAGATGTCTATGATGTCACTGGAGCTGGCGACATGGTCCTATCTACAATCGCGTTAACTATAGCGGCGGGATATGATTATAAAAGCGCGGTCGAACTCGCTAATATCGCGGGAGGAATAGAAGTAGGAAAATTCGGAAATCAAACTGTAACTGTCGATGAAATAGTAGATGAAATCATAAGCCAGAATGATACGGATAAAAGCAAAATTCGTCCTATCGATGTTTTGGTCGATGAGCTTAACTGGCACCGCAAACGAAATAAAAAGATAGTATTTACGAACGGATGCTTCGATGTTCTTCATACGGGACATGTTAAATATTTAAGATTTTGCAAGTCTCACGGTGACATAGTCGTTGTAGGATTAAACAGTGACAGTTCGGTTAAGAAAATTAAAGGCGATGGAAGGCCTGTAAATAACCAGGATGACAGGGCAATGATTCTGGCTGCTCTCGAAATGGTAGATTATGTCACGATATTCGAAGAAACGGATCCGCTCAAACTGATTAAGAAAGTCAAACCTGATATTTTGATAAAAGGTCAGGACTGGGAAAATAAAGGTGTTATCGGCAGAGAATTTGTCGAGTCGTTGGGCGGCAAAGTTATTTTAGCTCCTTTGGTCGAAGGCAAAAGCTCGACCGCAACAATTGAAAAAATAAAATCTTTACAGGCAAATTCCTGATGAATAAAGAAATAGAAAATATTATTATCGAATCTATAGAGTCGCATCAGAAAATAACAAAAGATTTTCTGTCGTCCGGCGTAGAAAAAATAGCTTCGATATCAGATACGATTATTAAATCATTGGAAAATAAAGGTACGGTTTATGTGTGCGGCAACGGCGGTTCCGCGGCGGATGCTCAGCATATTTCGAGCGAATTAGTAGGCAAGTTCCGAAGAAACAGAAAAGCACTTGCAGCGGTTGCTCTTACCACCGATAGTTCAATACTTACTTCAGTCGCAAACGATTATACATTCGATAATATTTTTGCAAGGCAGGTCGAGGCTCTTGTAAAAGAAGGTGACATTCTCTGGGCGTTTTCCACAAGCGGAACTTCAGGGAACATAATAGCGGCTGCAAAACTTGCTAAAGAAATCGGGGCAACCGTTATTTCTTTCACTGGAATAAGTAATAGTGAGCTTGAAAATATATCGGATATCTGCTTGTGTGCGGGTTCTAAAACCACGGCACGCAGTCAGGAAATCCACCAGCTTGCTTATCACATTATCTGTGACCTTGTAGAAAAACATTTTGCGAACGAATAGACTTGGGATAAATAATAAATGTCCGACAAAGCTGTATTTTTAGACCGGGATGATACTTTGATTGAGGACCCGGGTTATATAAGTGACCCGGATCAGGTAAAGCTTCTGGATGGAGTACCCGAAGCTCTTATCCAGCTCAAGTCACTCGGCTATAAATTGATTGTCGTAAGCAACCAGTCAGGAATCGCGAGAGGTATTCTTACCGAGAAAAAACTCGAAGAAATTCACGATCGTCTGAAACAACTCCTTGCGGGAAAAAACGCTTTTCTTGACAAAATATATTACTGTCCGTATCACCCGGATGGAATTGTCCAGAAATATCGTAAGGAAAGCAACTGCAGGAAACCCAATCCCGGCATGCTGCTCAGAGCATATGCTGAAATGAAAATTGACCTTGAGCAGTCATGGTGCATCGGGAACAGTATGCGTGACATAGAAGCCGGAGCCAAAGCAGGATGTAAAACAATACTGGTCGATGCTCCAAATCGAGTCAAGAGTAAAGATTCGCTCGGAACTAAATCAAGTATTACTCCTGATTTCAAAGCGGTAAATATGAAGGAAGCTGTAAATATAATAAAAAAATATTTACGCACACCCACAGAGAAAAAGGTTCAGGAAAAACCTGTCCCCGAAGTTATAGAAGAGCCAGTTTTACAAGCTCCCGAAATAATTCCTGAGCCGGAACCTGTCGAGGAAATCACAGAACAACCTGTCGAACAAATAATCGAACAACAAGAGCAAATACCTGAAGTAATTGAATCAGTTATGGAACCCGAACCGGCCGAGCAGGAAAATATACCTGTGTATGAAAATAAACCTGAAAAAGAAAAGGTTCAAATAAAAATTGAAAACCATAGTTCTCCTGAAAGCAAAACAGAACTTCTATTAAGTGACATTGCAGGACTGCTCAGAAAAATGCAGCGGGAAAATATGTTCAGTGAATTCTCCATAATGAGACTTATAGCAGGTATAATTCAAATACTTGTATTGTTCTGTATCCTTGTAACAATCTGGTTCCTTATGAATTCGGAAAGTAAAAGTGAGTCAGTATTCACTTCGCTCGGTTTTGCCATAGTTTTACAATTAATGGCATTAACTTTCTACATAATGCATGGGAGAAAATAAATATTAACAAGGTTGATACTATGAAGCAGAATATCAAACTTAAATCTCAGAATGCAAATGTGCTGGTTTGGCTGCCGTCTCCTATGGGTGACGCAGTGATGTGCACACCTGCTTTAAGAGCAATAAGAAAACTTATCACATCAGGAAAGATTACTTTTATAGCCAAACCCGTAGTCAGACAAGTTCTTTCTCATTCCAGTTTTAATGATGACTGGATCGAGTATAAAAATAAAAATCCTTTTACAATAGCTAAAGAATTAAAAAAACACGAATTCACTCATGCAGTCCTTTTTAAAAATTCTTTTGCTTCGGCATTTGCAGTCCGTCTCGCAGGAATACCGAATCGCATCGGATATTCACGTGAGAACAGAGGTTTCTTTCTAACAGACAAGCTTTATCCGGAGAAACTTGACAGCGGCAAATATAAACCTAACTCAATGGTGGATTATTATTTGGCTGTTTCCTCCAGACTCGGCGCCGAGATAATTGGCAGAGATCTCGAACTTTCCGTCAATCCACAGGATAAATTTTCTCTTCTGGAAAAATTGCCTGAACTTGAAAAAACTTCCGGGCCGCTTATTATTTTTGTCCCCGGAGGAGCATTCGGACCGAGCAAGCTCTGGCCTGCCGCAAAATTCGCTCAGGCGGCAGATAAGCTGATGGAGAAATATAACGCCACAATTGCAATATCGGTTGCTTATACTGAAAATGAGAAACAAATAGCAAAAAATATCTGTGACTTAAGTACGTATTCTACGCATGATAGTAAAACAGGCGGCAGACTCATCAGCCTGGCAGACAGATATGTCAGCCTTGGCGAGTTAAAGCCGCTCTTTTCCATGGCGGATTTGGTAATAACAAATGATACTGGACCGAGACATATAGCAGTTGCGCTCAAGCGTAATGTTATTACTCTTTTCGGCCCAAGCAATCCCGCATGGACAGATACGGGTTATGAAAAAGAAATTAAAATAATAAGCAATATAGATTGCGCACCCTGCCATAAGAAAATATGTCCAAAAGAAAACCAGTGTATGACAGGAATAGCTGTTGAGGAAGTACTCGCAGCGGCAGAAAAGTTTTTGAAAAAGTAAAATAAACATGGAACCATCTATATATAGAAAACAATGGCTTGATTTGAAAAACTCTTCTTCTATCAGGGAAGAACTGCATCATTTATCACGCAGAATAGCTTTGTCATTTATCGACACATACTACCAAAAAGGATACTATGTCCCGGAATACATCGACCTGATATGCGAAATGGCTACATCATATGAGGAGCCGGAGTTGAATAAGATTGCATCATCATCCCTTTTTGAAATTATTGTTGAACAAATATGTGACGACTATGAATATATGCCTGTGGAGATATACACGCGTGTGATGTCACAGGTTATCACATTCTGCCGAAACACTCCTGCAGGAGAAACTCTGGATAAAAAATTAGCTGATTTCGGCATTTTCTCATTCGAAGATATTTACAACAGGTCTGAACGCGTACATTCAAGAAAATACTCTTACGACATAAGCAAAACCCCGGAAAAAATAATCCTGCTTTCACGAGTAACCATAGGAGCCGACGTCGCCATCCTCAGTGTTATGATTCAAAGACTTTTGAAAATCTTTCCTCAATCGGAAATCGTTATAATAGGGAACGATAAACTGGCAGGTATTTTCGGTGGCAATAAGAACATAAGGTTGTGCAAGCTGACTTACTCCCGCAAAGATGGACTTTTTGAGCGTTTGTCAAGCTGGCACAGCAGCCTGGAAATTCTTTCTGATGAAATACCAAAAGGACATGAAAATAAAGTACTTTTGATTGATCCGGATTCGAGAATTTCTCAATTGGGAGTATTGCCTTTAAGCAAGACAGACAATTATTTATTTTTCAACAGCCGCAAGTGCATTGCATCATCGAAAAACTCCTGCATGGCTGAACTTGCTAATCAATGGATGGATTCTGTTTTCGGAAAATCCGAATTTTGCTTTCCGACCATCTGGACACCGACGGAATTTGCTCTTCAGGCAAAAAATATAGCTACCCGTCTTCGAGCATCAGGATGTGAAAAAATAATCGCAGTTAATTTCGGGGTTGGCGGTAATCCGCGAAAAAGTCTCGGTCTTGAATTCGAGAAAAAACTTCTGCATGAGCTTTTGAAAACTCCGCGAACTGTAGTACTTTTGGACAGAGGATTCGGCCAGGTGGAACTATCTCAATCCTCTCTTCTGCTCAGTGATTTGCAGAATTATGGATTCCAGGCTGTTAGTGCCAAATTCTCAGATTTTGATAACTGCACTATGTCACATGGTGCGGCAGTTCTTGAGTGTACGATAGGTGAAATCGCAGCAATCATCGCACAAAGCGATGAATATATCGGTTATGATTCTGCATGTCAGCATATCGCAGCAGCAGTACAAACTCCGACGCTGACTATTTTTGCAGGCATAAATAATATGCACTTCCTCCGACGATGGAGTGCATGCGGCAGCACACAATGTAAAATAGTACACGCAAATACACTTGATGATCCGGAACACATTGATGTTGACGAGATTATTTTGCGAATCACGGAAGAACGAGCCGCTATGAAACAGGAAAATCCAAGGCAAAAACACAAAATCAGTGAAATAAAGACTTCTCTGAACAAGAAAGAAGAGGCTAAAAAAGATAAAATGAGTTGAGTTCATTTTTTTTGGCTCATAAAAGAATTATGAAAATATTTTTTATTTACCCATCTGCAGAATCTCAATTAGGCTTTAATTACGGCGTAGCTCATATGGCTTCGATCTTAAAAAAAGCTGGCCACAAGGTATCATTCTGGCAGCTTTGTGAGGAGCTTGCACCGCTACCGACAGAAGAGGAATTTATTTCGCGTATCACTGAGGAAAAACCGGATATTCTTGCTTTTTCCATAGTTACCAACCAATGGGCATATACCCAGACTCTGGCTCGCTGGGCGAAAAAAAATTTTTCTTTTCCTATAGTTGCGGGCGGAATCCATACATTAGCCGGAGCAGGAGAAATATTAAAAACCGGATTGTTCGATTATGTCTTTCGCGGCGAATGTGAAGATGCATTCCCTGAATTTGTGGAAAAACTCACAAGAGGTGAAAATATCGAAAACGTCCTCAATCTTGCTTTTATAAAAAACGGCGAAATTAAAATCAATCCTGTTCGACCTCTGCCTGACATTGAAAAACTGCCTCAAAAAGATTATGAATGCATGGATTTTCAAAAAATGATCGACGCAAAACACGGCTGGGTCGGTCTCATGGCTTCAAGAGGATGTCCCTTCTCATGTACATATTGCTTTAATCATGTTATGGTAAAATCGTACAGGGATGAACTGAAATGCAGCTTCAAACAGCTTAATTACATCAGGCGATTCGATGTAGATAAAGTCATCAATGAAATTGAATATCTTCTGAAAAATTATCACAATATAAGCATGTTTATTTTTGACGATGACCTTTTTACTTTCGATAAGGAATATGTAAAAGAATTCTGCCGGGCTTATAAAAAGACTTCCAGAATACCGTTCGTTGTGAACGCACATGTCGGCTTTTTCGATGAGGAAAGTGCACGCGAGCTTGCAGATGCCAATTGCAAAATCGTTAAATTCGGTGTGGAGTCAGGCAGCCCGAACGTCCGCAATAAAATCCTGAATCGGCACATGAGCAATGAAAACATAATTAAAGCCATACACACAGTAGAAAATTTCGGTATGCACAGCTCTGTCTTTCTTATCATAGGTTTCCCGCACGAAACAGAACAAGACCTGTTTGAAACTATCAAACTTATGAGCGCCGCTAAACCGGGCAGATTCCGCTGGACATATTTTTTCCCCTTCCCCGGAACACAGGCATATCAAATCAGTCTCGACGGCGGCTATATCAACTTCGACAAAATGGAGAAGCTGAAAAACTTCACCGACCGTTCTTGTTTGGAATTCAGCCCGGAGCATGATTTATTGCTGAAAAAAATCGGGTGTATTATGCCATGGTTTGTAAACGCTTATTCAGATCTGCCTGTTGCAAAGTTTTACTCAGGTAAAATAAAAGAAATCCTATCGATGGATGAAGACCAGTGGAATGAGATTTCCAAAAACCTCCGGCAGGAAGATAAAAAATATTCCCTTGAATTTTCCGGAAAAGGTTTGTCTCACTACGCTATAAAATATAACCGTTTCATGGGAGTAATATCGGATTATTTTCTACACGATACTCAATAGCTTATAATGACTGAACAGAAATTCATAAAAATATCGAATAATTTTTTTGTGGACACAAATTTTGAGCTGCCGTTACGAAAGATCGATTTGACTTCCATCGAATCTTTCTTCGCATTTGATAAAGCAAAAAATCTGAGTAAGAAAAACATGGCTGGGTTTCGCAGCCGCTTGCAGTTTGAAATAAATTCCCCGGAACAGACCACACTTTTTCTAAAACGATATAACCATCCACCTGTTATGGTTCAGTTAAAGACATGGTTTACAGGTCACGGCAAAAAAAGTCTTGGATTTTTGGAATATGAAACATCCGAAAAATTGAAAGACGAGGGAATTAACACACCTAAGACTATAGCATATGGAGACCAATGGGGCTCTCTTTTCGAAAAAAGAAGTTTCTTCATAACAGAAAAAATCCCAAACGCTGAAGCTCTTGAACGAAAACTTCCGGATTACTTTCAGGAAAAACTTACTCAAGGTAATTTAAGAAAGAGAAAAGACTTTATTTCAAGTCTTGCATTTTTTATCAGGAAATTTCACGAAACAGAATACCGACACAGGGATTTATACTTGTGCCATATTTTTTATAATGATAAAGGTGAGTTCTATCTGATTGACCTTGCGCGAGCATTCAAGCCGTTAATATTCAAAAAGCGTTTCCAGATAAAAGATATTGCACAACTTTATTATTCTTCACCCGGAAGTATTTTCTCTTATACAGACAGGATGAGATTCTATCTGAAATATACAGGTCGCAAAAAATTGTCACCTGATGACAAAGTATTTATTCGTCAGGTTATTAAAAAAGTAAACCGAATGGCAAAACATGACAACAAACATGGTAAACAAGCGCCATTTGAAAAATAGGGTATCAGGTTAATAAGACATGAAGATTGCAATTATTACAGAAAGAGCTGATATAAAACTTGGCGGAGCGGAACGCTCGGTTCTCGAACTGCGTGCCGCTCTTTCGGCAATCGGACATCATGTTGAAATAATCGCCGCAAAAGGTTTGGCGAACGGGAAAAATATTCATATTCTTTGTCAGAGTCATACCGGTAAACGAACGAATTTTTTTTCTTATGAAAAAGCAATTCATGAATTCCTGCGGGAAAACAAGTTCGATATAGTGCATAGTGTGCTGCCTTTTGATTTTGCGGATGTGTACCAACCTCGCGGCGGTTCTTACGCTGAGACTATAGTTCGCAACGCGGCGAGTTATCAAAATAAATTCGTCGAAATATATAAAAATGTTTTCTCCGTTTTCAACTCGCACAGAACGACTTTTTTACAAGCAGAAAGAAAACTTGCTAAAGCGGATAACGGACCTGTCATAGCTGCACTTTCACAATATGTCGCGGAACAGTTCAAACAACACTACGGTACTGATTCTAAACGTATATCAGTCATTCCCAACGGTGTGAAAATTACGAAAGAAAAAGATAACGTTCAAGTAGATAAACTGCGAACGGAAATACTTACAAAACTGAATCTTAAGGAAGCGGATAATCCTGTTCTGTTTCTCTTCGCCGCGAACAATTTCAGACTGAAAGGATTACCTTCACTGATAAAAGCGATGCAAATTGTTTCTGCTCGGGATACTGAAAG
>CAZMPL010000106.1:0-10285 GCA_964567805.1 uncultured Pirellulales bacterium
GGGAAGCCATGCGGCGGCACCGGCTGAAATACCAATAAGAATAAATAATACTCCAAATCCGAGATTCTGAAAGATTACTTTGCTCGTTTTTTGCGACAATTTTACAAGGAAAGGCAATCGTTTCAAATCATCGTTCATTAATGCTATAGAAGCTGAATTTATCGCAACGTCACTACCGGCAGCACCCATTGCTATACCCAAGTGACCGGCGGCCAAAGCCGGGGCATCGTTGATTCCATCACCGACAACAACTACAGTATGACCATCTTTTTTCAGTTTTTCAACAATAGCAAGTTTATCCTGCGGCAAACAATTTGCCTTAAAATCAGTACATGCGAGTTCAGCGGCTACACGACGTGCGACTTCATTGCGGTCGCCGGTGAGCATTGTCACTCTCTTGACTCCTTCATCGAGCAAATCCTTAACGGCATGAGCCGCTTCAGGCCTGGTTTTATCCTGCATACCTATCCAACCGATACATTTCGAGCCTTTAGCGACATAAAGCGTGCTGAATCCCTGCTCTTCATGTAACGCCGGGTCAGAAACATTATTCATGTCTATCTGATTTTCTATAAGAAATGATTCTCGACCGACCATAATCTTTACCGAGTTAACAACAGCGGTGACACCTTTGCCGGGTGTTTCCATAAAATGTTCGGGAGAATTTAACGAAAGTTTTGCTTCTTTCGCGATTTCCTGCAAAGCTCTCGCGGCCGGATGTTTACTCATCTGCTCGGCAGAGGCGGCAAAAGATAATAATTCCGAAGGCTCTACGCCTTGAGCCGGAGTTAGTTTTGTAACATATAATCTTCCGGTCGTAACCGTACCTGTTTTATCAAAAACCAACGCTGTAATTCGCCCCGCTATTTCGAGGTCAGCGACATTTTTAATCAGGATTCCAAGACGAGCGGAAGCTGAAATAGCTGCGACCATCGCGGTCGGAGTCGCCAAAATCAACGCACAGGGACATGAAACAACAAGAATTGTAATCCATCTGTTTATATCACGTGTGAAAAACAACACGATAAAAGCAATCATTAAAATAGTCGGAGTGTACCACTTTGCATAACGGTCGATAATCCTCATAATCGGGATTTTCGTCTGTTCGGCCTGAATAATCAAGGATTGCACCTTGCCAAGTGTCGTATCCATACCTGCTTTTGTTACAGTGATATTCAGCACGCCTGTTAAATTGCTTGTACCCGCGAAAACCTGCATTCCGGGCACTTTATCAACCGGTAACGATTCGCCTGTAATAGTTGCTTCGTTTACAGAACTGATTCCGTCAACAATTTCACCATCAGCGGGGATATTATCACCGGGACGAACTCGTACAATATCACCGGCTTTAAGATTACTGACTTTTACTTCAATCTCTGTTCCATCTTTTTCGATTAGATTTGCTTTTGTAGGAGTAAGTTTTATAAGCGATTCTATAGATGCACGCGCGCCAAGAGCGGTACGAGTCTCTATCAATTCGCTTAATAACATAAAGAACGCCACGACACCTGCGGTGACATATTCACCGGAAACAAAAGCCGCGAGAATCGCCAATGCCACAAGTTCATCCATATGCGCATGTCCGTGAAGCATACATTTGAACGCGTGCCAGATAATCGGAGCACCAAGAAGAATCGCTCCGAGCATAGCCATAAGCTCGGCATGGAAAGAGCCTTTGCCGTAAACCAATCCAGCGGCATAATAGTTTAATAGTAATACTCCTCCGGCCAACGTCGCAAGTAAAGCTATGCTTACCTGAACCTGCTTGCCGTGGGTATGTTCGTGAGCCATATCATCTTTAAGATGTAAATGTTCATGTGCCATAATTTAGTCTCTTATTTGCGTAGTTTCACGCAAATAATATTTTGCTGTTTATTAGTATTAATTCTGTGTTGGGTTCTCTTTATTTTTAGGTTTTAATGAAGTATCTCTATTGAGTAGAATCCACATTTCTGAGCCGGAATTTCCCGATTTATTAACAGCCATTATTTCTTCAGCGTTCTCGTAAACTTTCTGAAGCATATCATAATAAAGCTTTGAAATAACAATATCAGGATTCTTTCTGTATTCAGGAAGCAGGCTTTTAAGGTAATTTGCACTCGCTTCGGCGTTACTTACTACTGTTGTCGCGTATATTTCCGAGTCAGAAAGTATTTCCTGGGCACTGCCTTTAAGCTGTGCCCATAAAGCTTCTAATTCTTCGTTGCTTGTTGTTTTGTCATTCAAGGCTTCGTATAGTTTTCTTGCAACCGGACCGGCTGTTCTGTTGAGTAAATTTGTTCTATCACGGTCTGCGTTGGTAATAGCTGTTTCCCTCTTGTTGCTTTCTTCTATGGAAAGCTCAAAAGCTTTTTTAACCTGCCGGGGAACTTCTGCTTTCTTAAGCAGTACGTTTTTTACTGAAACTCCACACTTTATGTCATCAAGTTTAATAATAAGTGCTTTTTTGACTTCATCACGAATAGTGCTTATACTTGTGATTGCTTCATCAATAGTAAATTTAACCATTGTTGAAACGACTACATCATCAAGTAAATTACGCAAAATAGGTTCCAGACCTTCCCTGAAAATATCCTGGGTTATATCATTAATTTTTTTGTCTAGAAGTTGGACATTAGTAAAAAAAAGTTCCGGATTTTCAATCTGATACTCAATAGTCCATTGAGTATGGACTAAATTATAGTCATTACCTTTTACATCTGAATCTTCCCGTTTCTCACTTCGTGTCAGACAATACCCATCACGAATAGGAACCAAAGGCTTATTCGGATCTACTGCCGGAGGAGTCTGTTGAAGTTTTTCATTATCTGACAAATAATACCAGAAATCATCAATATCTAAACTGTATGTTCTTTCAGCGGGTATTTTTACCATTTCATCAATCGGATATGGTAATATCCAGTATGGAGAATGTTCACTACCAAGAACGCGACCTTCTCCTGTACCTCTGATTTTTCCAAATCTTAGTACAAGCGCTTTTTCATCAGGATTGACTGTTTTAAAACCGGAAGCCAAAAAAGCAATAACAAGAATAACCATTATTACCTTAAGAATTACAAAACTTACTTCAAGAGCTTCTGTAAGACTTTTCCCGGCGGTATCAAGTTCTTTTGTCTTCGAATCCGGTTTTGCCAATTGATTTAATTCGATATTATCTTCTTTATTTGCCATAATAGTTTTTATTCTTCAACGTTTTGAGTCGTGTTATCCTCTGGTTTATTTGGGTCAGCAGGCTTAAGATTGGGTCTTTCCCACAGGATTGTGAAAGGTTCCTGGTTTGTATCAACAACAATTGATGTCCTGTCGGATAATATTTTAGGCATCCTTTCAATCGCAATCAAAAATTCCGCGAATTCCGGGTCTTCCTGCATAGCACTATAATATTTAGCTGCTTCGGCGTCTCCTTCACCACGTTTTATTGTAGCTCTGGCTTCCGCGGCGGCTAATAATTGTTCACTCACCTTTCTTGCGTCTTCCTGTATCCGCGATACTTCGGCATTACCTTGTGAAATGGTATCCGACGCCTTGCGATTCCTTTCAGCTCTCATTCTATCAAAAACTTTTGTGCTGACATCTTCGCTGATTTGCAATTGTTTGATTCCGAGTGTTTTTATTTCAATTCCATATTTCGCATCCGCAACAGAATTTCTTAATTCAGAAAGCATTTCATTTTCAATGGATTCGAAAACTATCTTTGTTGCGTCACTATTTACAAACTCTGAAAATTCATGCCGCCCTATTACACTGTTTTGTATGTTACGAATCTGGCTTCTAAGTAATTCTTCTTCGAAATTACTGACTTTGCTTGTCGTGTTATAATAAAGCAAAGGATCGGATATTCTCCAGACAACGTATGTATTAACAATAATCGGTTCACCTCCTGCGGTAGTTGTTTCTTCTGTCTCAGGAGCGTAAACTTTCATACGTGAATCATATTTCTGAGGCTTTTGAATCGGATAAGGCCACTTGAAATACCAGCCTGGCTCGGTAATCGGTTGGCTTGCTTTTCCGAAAGTCATCATAAGACATGATTCTGTTTCTCTTACCTGAAATGAGACCAGGTAAAGACCTAATGCTGCGATAATTAAGATTGAAAAGATTGTTATAGCGATATTTTTCATTGTCCGCCTTTTTCCTTAATAAGATCCTTAACATCCATCAAACCGGATGCATCGAGTTTATTCTGAAGATCAATTACAGTAACCTGTTTATTGTCTTTATCAGCCATAATTACAAATTTACGAACGCCTTTAAGAGATTTTTCCAGCGTTGACATTTGCTGTTCAAGCATATAAATTCCTGGTGCAGCTCTGTAAGCTTTAAGCTGTCCGGCAAATCTTTTAGCTTCCGCTTCGGATAAAATAACTTTATTAAACGCATACGTTTGAGCTTCACTGAGAATTTTAAATACTTCTCCACTTGCCTGCTCATTTAATTGTTTCTTGAGATCCTCTATTTTCGCTAAATTAGGATCCTCTGACCTCTCATTGCTCGCAATCTCATTAATAAGGTCTTTAAGAAATTTCGCTTTATCTACGGAACCGGCGGTTGTAGTCAATGTACTGATTTTATTTGCTTCTGCATTAAGAACCAGTTTTTGCTTTTCCTGGATTGCGCCTGTCACTTTCTGATAATCTTTTGCTACTTCTACTGGAGGATGTACTCCCTGCAAACCAAGAAATACTATTTCAACTCCCAGTTTTTCGTTATCAGCAGCTTTTTGAATCCTTTGTTTTAAAACTGCTTCGGCTTCGACACGGCCTTTTCCAAGAATACTTTGTTTTAAATTTGATACACCTTCAGTTTCCAGTTTTGCACTCGCGGCATATTTTGTCAGCTCACGATAACATATCGATCTCAACATTTCCTCCGGATTATCATGATTATAAATATACGCATACAAGTCATCTATTCTGTACTGGACCGGGACTGAAGCGATAACAAGATTGACTGGCGGTATGGATGTATCGTTCGAGTCTCTTTCCTGTGCCTGGCTTGCTACGAGTAATTGGTACTCTTCCTGGTAATGCTTTTGTCCCCACAACTTTGGTCGAAGTTCTTTCCTCTCGGCTTCACTTTCTTTATAGCCTATACTGATTTCCGCTATTTTTGTAACTGGATATTTATAAACTTTTTCGATTGGCCAGGGCCATTTCAATGTCAATCCCGGACCGATTTGCCTTACATCATTGGAATCGTTTACTGGATTCCCGAAGAATTCTACTATTGCCTGCTCATCCGGATCAATAACTACAATGCAGCTTAACAAATATAATGTCACTATACCGAATAATACCAATGGAACGATAGCCTGTTCGAGAAGTTTATAGAACCACGTTTGCGAAACTTTGAATCCGAATTGATAATCGAGAGCGTCCGCGGCACTCTTAAGTATTCCGCCGGGCTCGTTTATAACACCCAAAAACCTGCTATCAAAAGCGCTTCTGCTGTACTGGCCGTGCAATCTTGGTCGATAAATATCCATCACAAGATTTAAAGCTATTTCCAAACCAAGGAAAATCATTAATCCGGGAATTATTTTTGTTATGATGTCGAGAATAATAAAGAGAGTTGACGAAAGATAAGCCAGAGCAAACGCAATCGCTAAAGCAAAACATATTAACGATGCGCCCAACATGACACTGCCGCCGGCTCTTAGCGGTTTCCACTCTGCCTGTGATGACATTCCAGTTGCATATCGAGAAAGCAGGAAACTCACAAACGCGATACCGACCATAATTATGGAACAGGACAAATGTTCCCCTGGAGTTTCATCTGTACCGGCTATAGCGGCTTTCAACGCAAACGAACCCATTAGGATTTGATATAAGGCAATAATTCCGGCAAATATCGGCACAAACCATTTTTCAAGTATTTTAAGTCGGCCCTGAGCGACAGAAAATAAATCCGCATGCTCAGTCTTAGCCTGGAAAATAGTAGAGTTTTGTTCTCCACCTGCCAACTGGCTCAAGTCGAGTTTTTCCTGCTCTGCCAACGCACGCTGATAAAACTGAATAGACAATACGAACCAGATTAATGCCACATAAAGAAAGAACCAGCCAGTGAAAGTAACAGCCTGGAATCCACTCCACTTGCCGATGAGCAATGCAACTATAAAGAAAATTATGCTTGCTATAAAAGAAAATATGGCCACGTTTTTTGGGCGTTTGGAAGATACTATCATTTCTTATCCTAAGCTTAATGCAATGAACAAAAAAACTTAAATTTAGTATTGATTCATTGTATATATAATAACCATTATTTAAAAATGTTCGATATTAAGTTGCGTAATATAGCAATAAAAGTTATTTTAGTATAGATTTTATTATGAAAAAATTAGTACACGTAATATAAAAAAACTCGCAAGCCTGTATTAAAAATATTTATAGGACTATAAAAAGTCGAAAAATGAATAAATTATACACAATATCCAAAAACACTTTTGTTGAAACAATAAGACAACCTGTGTATTCAATATTAATATTAGCAGCCCTGCTTCTATTTATCCTGAGTCCATCCATCGCAATGTACACAATGGACGACGATAACAAGCTCTTGCGAGAGATAGGTCTATCTACGTTATTTCTTACCAGCTTGTTCATAGCAATTTTCTCCGCTTCAGGCGCAGTAGCAGAGGAAATAGAAACCAAGACAATTTCTACTGTTTTAAGCAAACCGATACAAAGGCCGGTATTTATTATCGCGAAATTTTTCGGAGTATCCGCGGCGGTAGCTTTGGCTCATTATATCTGTACGATAGCTCTCATTATGGCTATCCGACATGGTGTTCAGGAATCAGTTAATGATGAAGCAGATATGACGGTCATACTGTCCGGTGGGATTATTTTATTAGCCTCATTTATTCTAAGCGCTTTCTTTAACTATGCTTATGACTGGAAATTTACCTCAACAGCAGTAGTATTAATAGCGATTCTTGCCACATTCGGGCTGATTTTTTTAACTTTTATAGATTGTAACTGGAAGTTTAATCCCGCAGAAAATGGATTTAACTCATTAGATATTTTCGGCTCAATATTATTATTCATGGCGGCGTTAATAATTGTCGCTTTGGCGATTGCGCTTTCGGCAAGATTCAATATTGTAGTCACATTATCGGTCTGTATCGGCATATTTCTTATGGGTTTGGTCAGCGACTACGCTTTCAGTAACGCCGCACAAACACATTTATGGGCAAAAATAGGTAAATACATTATACCTAATCTGCAGGTTTTCTGGATAAGTGACGCAATTTATGAGGGCAGCAAAGTTACCTTTAAATATATTATCGCAACCGCATCATACGCAATATGTTACATTGGAGCGATTCTCGCTTTGGCGATTGCGATTTTCCAGAGAAGACAGGTAGGTTAAGTTTTAATTATTTTCCTAAGTGCTTTGTGATACACTCTTTAGGACTGCTGTTTCATCGCAATTCTGCTGTTTCGTACACCGGGCACAATCACTCCAGACTTTCATAGGAAGAGTTTCTTTTTCTACTATTTCAAAACCTGCTTTTATAAAGAATTGAGGCTCCAAAGTAAGCGCAAAAACCTTTAAAACACCAATTTCTGAGGCACTTTGCATTGCTTCTTCCACAATTTTCTTTCCAATACCCTGATTTTGATAATCTTTATGTACTGCTAATGATTTGATTTCAGCCAAATCCGCCCAGGCTACTTCCAAAGAGCAGCACCCAACGACTTTTCCGTCAATATCAGCTACTATAAAAGTCTGAAGATTCTCATAAATATCAGCCATCGAGCGAAATAACATTCTATCAAGCTCGGCATAATAGTTAACAAGTTCACGAATGACCGGAACGTCCGATATTTTTGCTTTACGTATTTTCATAGTATAAAAGTATATCCAATCTGGTAATTTTATCTCATTTTAAACATAACTTTTTAAAAATGAATAACAATAAATATAAAATAGCCAAAAAACAACAGAAAAACAATTGAAAAAATCAGCTTTTCAGTATAGCGTATAGCACCACAGAATATTTTTTAAGAAACTGGACGGTTAAGACTATTATTAATTAACTTTTGAGCTAAGAATATATGAGATTTATACTGATAGACAAAGTTATATCATTTGAAGCTGGCAAACAGATTAAAACGATAAAAAACGTATCTCTTTCAGAAGAGTACCTGGCGGATCATTTCCCCACATTTCCTGTTTTACCGGGAGTATTGCTTCTTGAAGGACTTATTGAATCCGCCACATGGCTGGTTCGCCAGACAGAAAATTTCTCTCATAGTATGATATTGCTTGAAGAAGCAAAAAATGTTAAATATAAGAGTTTTCTGGCGCCGGGCGCCTCGATAGAATATAATATCGAAGTAAAAACTATCGATGAAAATATAAGTAGTTTTATTGGTTATGGTGTATCGAAGGACCAGCGAATCGTTGAAGCCAGGTTCGGACTGAGACATTTTAACCTTGCAGATGAAAATCCTGCAATGACAGCCGTAGATGCTGTGATAATTGAAAATATGAAAAAAAGATGGAAACTATTAAGTTAGGAAGTTGAAAAACAACGGAGGTATTAAATATGGCAATGAGTCGCGATGATATTTTTACACAAGTACAGGAAGTTCTGGTAGATGCACTGGCAGTTGACGATGATGAGGTTTCTTTGGATTCGACTCTCATGGGAGACCTCGGAGCAGAAAGTATAGATTTTCTCGATATAGTCTTCAGGCTTGAAAAAGCATTCGGTATTAAAATTCCTCGCGAGGAATTATTCCCGGCCGAAAGTCTTATGAATGAGGCAGACCTTGTCCATAACGGCAAATTAACCGACAAAGGCCTAAAAATGTTAAGAGAAAAAATGCCGCATACAAACCTGGCAAAATTTGAGAAAGATCCGGACATTAATAAGATGGCCGATTTATTCACAGTAAACGCAATTGTAAACTATATTGAAAACAAGCTTAACGCTTAAGACTTATTAATATAGTAACTATAAAAAGTTTCACTGGCATTAATTAAAAAGCAATATATATGCGATGGATTTGGATAGATAAATTTAAAGAATTTGAATCATGCAAACGAGCTGTAACAATAAAAAATGTTACACTCGCCGAAGAGCATTTACACGACCATTTTCCAGGTTTTCCTGTTATGCCTGAATGTCTTATGATTGAAGCCATGGCGCAGACAGCCGGTATTCTCGTAGGAGAAGCGAAGAAATTCCAGGAAAAGGTAATTCTTGCGAAAATTAAAAAAGCAGTATTCTTCGATTTTGTAAAACCGGGTGACTCAATCGAACTGGAAGCAAATATGGAATCCATCGCACCGGAAGCCGCCAGTACAAGCGGCAAAATAACACGCGAAGGAAAACTGATTGCCGAAATAGATTTGATGTTCAGTCATATTGACCAGAATCTCGCGGGGATAGAATTTCCGGAAGAAAATTTCGTATTCGGTTCGGATACTTCTGTTTTTGAAACTCTTCTTCGGGATGTCCTTTCAAAAACAAAGAAATCGGAGGTTAGTTAGTGGCTCATTCTCGTGTAGTCATAACCGGCCTTGGTGCAATCACACCTCTTGGACTTACCGTCGGTGACATGTGGTCGGGACTCTGTGAAGGTAAAGTTGGTATTAATACGATAACCGCATTTGACCCGTCCGGTTTCAATTGTAAAATCGCAGGCCAGGTCCCTGAATTCAATGTTCGTGACTTTGTTCCGAAGACACATCGAAAAGCGACAAAATTAATGTCACGCGACATTGAGCTTTCGGTTGTCGCGGCGAATGAAGCACTCAGCCAAAGCGGCTTAATTACAAAAGGTATCGATCCGAACAATATAAATATCAATCCGGAAAGAATGGCAATAAACCTTGGCGCAGGTCTCATTAGCTGTGATCTTGTCGAATTAGCGCCTGCGGTCGCGGCAAGTATTACTGACGGGCAATTCGATATTCGCAAATGGGGCAAAAGCGGCCTCGAATTAGTTACGCCGCTCTGGCTTCTTAAATACCTGCCAAACATGCTCGCCTGTCATATTGGAATTATCCATGATATACAGGGACCGAGCAATAGTATCACATGCGCAGAAACAGGTTCTCATCTGGCAATATCAGAAGCCGCTCAAATTATAGCACGGGGAAACAGCGATTACGCTCTGGCCGGAGGAGCTGAAGCAAAAGTAAACCCGATTGTCATAATTCGCCAATGCCTTATGAAAAGAGCTGCAACAGAAAATAATGACAATCCTTCTACGGCGTGCAGACCTTTCGATGCAAACGCAAAAGGCTCGGTTTTCGGCGAGGCGGCGGG
>CAZMPL010000107.1:0-10254 GCA_964567805.1 uncultured Pirellulales bacterium
TGTTTTGGCGGCGACCTTCCCAGTGTTGGTGGCATAGCATATCTATCGCAATCCGGAGCATTGCTGGCAGCTATCCTTGATATTGCAACTGCAAACAAAATCGGTTTCAGCAAGCTAATCAGTATTGGTAATAAAGCCGATATTGGTGAACTTGACCTGATAAAAGCACTATCAAGCGACAAGCAAACCAAGGTAATAGCCGGATATCTTGAAAGTATTACTGATGGTGATGAATTTGTAAGACAAGCCGAGAAAATTTCACATATAAAGCCAATCCTTCTTATCAAATCAGGCAGTACAGCGGCTGGAGCAACAGCGGCATCTTCTCATACAGGCAGTTTGGCCGGTAGCGAAGTTGCATATGAAACAGCATTCGAGAGAGCCGGAATCATTCGCTGCGAATCAATAAAGCAACAATTTGACTTTGCCCAGGCTTTTTCAAATCAGCCGTTACCTAAAGATGCACGAGTTGCAGTAATAACAAATGCGGGTGGTCCTGGCATTATGGCTGCTGACGCTATTGAGAGTAAAGGTCTCAAATTTGCCAAACTCGATGAGAAAACCATCGAAAAATTAGGTTCTACCCTTCCGGCTGCGGCTAATATTCATAATCCTATTGATGTACTCGGAGATGCAATGGCTGATCGATACAGCTTTGCACTAAGTACCGCACTGGATGATCCGAATGTAGATGTAGTTCTGATTCTTCTTACGCCGCAGGCAATGACAGATGCCAAAGGAACGGCAGAAGCTATAGTAAAAATATCCAAAGAAAAACCGGCAAAGCCCGTATTAACATGTTTCCTCGGTGCAAATAAAATCGCCGAAGGTGTTGAAATCTTACGTAATGGTAAAATTCCTCAATATGACTCCACTGATGGCGCAGTTGCTACAATAAAAGTTATGACTGAATATGTCAGATGGAAATCAAGACCGAAACGCATAGTTAAACTTTTCCCGGTTAACAGGCGTAAAGTTGAAAATATCATAGAACGTCATGTAAGACAGGGAATTCGTGAAGTAGGCGAAACGGAATCCAAGGAAATTCTCGAAGCTTATGGTTTTATCACACCAAAAGGCTCCATAGCTACTACCGCCGACCAGGCAGGGAATATTGCAGAGCAATTAGGTTTCCCGGTAGTAATGAAAATATGGTCACCCGATATTTTACATAAATCTGATGTCGGAGGCGTAAAAGTCGGTCTCAAATCCGTACAAGAAGTCAAAGACGCCTTCGATTTAATGATGTATCGCATACCGAAGAAAAAACCTGATGCGGATATTCTTGGTGTTCTTGTTCAGGAAATGTGCGGCAGAGGAAAAGAAGTCATACTTGGAATGAACAGAGACCCGCATTTCGGACCGCTTATGATGTTCGGAATGGGTGGAATTATGGTGGAAGTCCTCAAAGATGTGTCCTTCCACCTGGCACCGCTTACTGCTAATGAAGCAAAACAAATGCTTGTTGATACTAAAACCTATAAAATACTCAAAGGTGTACGAGGTCAGGAAGGTGTCGATATCGACAAAATCGCCGAAGGTCTCCAAAGACTTTCCCAATTAGTAACCGAATTTCCTCAAATTCAGGAAATGGATATCAATCCTTATGTTGTTGGTCCGGTTGGATCAACCCCGATAGCTGTAGATGCACGAATGAGTTTGGAAGTATAATATATGAATGAGATAAATTGGAAAGATAGATATAAAGATAAAATTAAATCCGCTACCGCGGCAATGAAATTAATTAAATCAGGAGATAGTGTATTCATCGGAACAGGTTGTGCTCAACCGCAGCATTTGGTAGATGCGTTAGTCGAGCATACACCAGGAATAAGAGATGTGCAGGTTGTGCATCTTTTAACGATGGGAGCTGCCCCGTACGCAGACGAGAAATACCGTGACAAATTCAAGATGAACAGTTTGTTTATCGCAGATAACGTCCGCGGCGCATTTGAAAGAGGAATCGGAAACTATACGCCGATATTTCTTTCGGAAATTCCTACGGAATTCGAAACAGGTCGAATCCCGATTGACGTGGCGTTAATTAGTATAGCACCTCCAGACGCAAACGGACTATGCAGTCTTGGAGTTTCAGTTGATATTGTCAAAGCGGCCGCGACCAATTCAAAATATGTTATTGCGCAGGTAAATAAAAATATGCCAAAAACTTACGGCAACAGTTTCCTGCATGTCAACAACATAGACATTTTAGTCCCATACGATGAAAAAATGATTGAGATTCCCATACCGGAACCCGATGAAACTCTCAGACAAATCGGACAAAATGTTTCGCGTCTGGTCGAAGATGGAAGTACAATCGAATGCGGCATTGGAAATGTACCACAGGCATTGGTAGAATATCTCGCTTACAAAAAAGACCTTGGTATTCATACAGAAATGTTCAGTGACTGGATAATTGACCTTGTCGAGTCTGGCGCTGTTACCGGTTCCAAAAAGACATTCGACCGCAATAAGATTGTCGCAAGTTTCTGCGCGGGTTCTCAAAGACTCTATGATTATATAAATGATAATCCATTTTTCGAATTTCATCCGACTGAATACGTGAATGATGTAAATACAATCAGCCGTCATGAAAAAATGGTTGCCATAAACGTAGGTCTGGAAGTCGATTTAACCGGACAGGTTTGTGCCGATTCTTTAGGTTACAGGTTCTATAGCGGCATCGGCGGCCAGGTGGATTTCATTCGCGGCGCGGCAAGAAGCAGAGGCGGCAAAGCAATTATCGCATTACCTTCGACTGCTAAAAACGGCGAAGTAAGCAGAATTGTTGCTCACCTTACAGAAGGCGCCGGAGTTGTTACCACAAGAGGTGACGTGCATTATGTAGTTACAGAACATGGTATTGCATATTTACATGGTAAAACGATAAGAGAAAGAGTTTTGGCATTGATTAATATCGCACATCCGAAATTCAGAAACGACCTGCTCCAGGCGGCTAAAGCTCAAAAATATATTTACCAGGACCAGATTGAACTGGCCTGGGATCAGGTGGATTACCCGGAAGAACTGGAACATTACAGTACTTTACGCGATGGTACTGAAATATTCTTCAGACCGATAAAACCGGTAGACGAACCCGCACTTTCAGAAATGCTTTATTCACTAAGTGAAAAATCGGTAAAGACAAGATATATGACCAGTACGATGGCTTTCCCGCATAGTGACGTTCAGCAACTGGCGAATATAGATTACAAGAAAGATATTGCAATCGTCGGTGTCGTACCGGGTGTATCCAATGAAGAGATTGTCGCGATAGCTCAGTACTTCCTCGATCCGGTAACCCAGTCCGCAGAAGTCGCTTTTGTCGTTCAGGACGAATGGCAAAGCAGAGGAATGGGAACTTTCCTGCTGGATTACATAAGCAAAGTGGCAACACAGCGAGGCGTAAAAAGATTTGTTGCCAAAGTATTACCAATCAATAAAGCTATGTTGAGCGTCTTTTATAATTCAGGATACAAGGTAAATACAAAGTTCGACGGTGAAGTCTATAATATTGATTACGAATTGAAGAAATAGCTCATCATTCGCATATGACTATCCTTTAAACGCTATCAGGATAAAACTGATAGCGTTTAAGATAATCCTGTACCATTGTGATACAGAAGCAATATATAATAAATATTTTGCAGAACCAGTAACGACAAAGGATTGAAAATGACGGCTAAAAATATTGCATTCATTTATTCCTCCGACCTTGAGAAGTATAGCTATCCGCCGCAACATCCTTTTAATACTATCCGTGCCAAACGCACCCTGGATGTATTAAAGTCCATGAATCTGCTGACTGGACCTGGTATCAGCATAATAAAACCTGTTTCCGCCGGCAGAGTTGTATTGAAAAAGTTTCATACAGCGCGTTATCTTCACGCGTTACAAAATGCAAGCAAGGGACAGTTCGATGTCGATGCTCTTCATATGGGAATCGGTACGGAAGACTGCCCGATATTCAATGGAGTATATGAGTATTCGACTCTCGCGACGGGTGCAACTCTCGTAGGCGCAAAACAGATACTCGAAGGGAAAGTCGATATTGCTTTCAATCCATCGGGAGGATACCATCACGCATTTCCTGAAAACGCCGCTGGTTTTTGTTACATAAACGATGTTGCTATCGCATGCCTGGTTTTAGCTGAAAACAAAAAACGAGTACTTTATCTTGATGTTGATGTCCATAACGGTGACGGCGTAGCAAAAGCGATGTATGACCGTTCGGATTGCATGACAATTTCACTTCACCAGAATCCCAAAACACTTTTCCCCGGAACCGGTTTCGAAGATGAAATGGGCGAAGGTGAAGGAAAAGGTTATTGCGTTAATATCCCCCTGCCGGTCGGGACATACGACCAGGCTTATATGAAAGCATTCAATCTCATTGTAATGCCTTTAATAAAATCTTACAATCCGGATGTGATTGTCTTCGAATTAGGCGCAGATGCTTTGGCTGGAGATCCGCTTGGCAATTTACAGTTGACCAACAATACATACGCGGAAGTTATAAATCATCTGCTGAGTTTCGAAAAACCAATCCTGGCAACTGGAGGCGGAGGCTATCATATCGGCAATACAGTTCGAGCATGGGCTCTTGCATGGACCGTATTCTGCGGCAAAGACGAAGGCGAAGACATGAACTTCGGCTTAGGCGGCGTAATGCTCGAGACAACTGAATGGCAAGGCGGATTCCGTGACAGAAGACTCAACATAAGCCAGGCACAAAGAGACGCGGTACTGCCCGCTCTGGAAGATACCATAAAAAAACTACAGGAAACAATCTTCCCAATCCACGGAATTTAATTGATTCTTCGAAACTATTTTAGAATACTCAGGTCGCATACCACTTATTTTATGTCTTTGTTTTTCTTCACAATTATTTATAATTATGGTATTATAAATAATTGTTATTTTTGGGAAGGATACTAAAATGCCTGAAATATGTAGATTTTTTGGTATAATAATTAGAATGTTCTTTGATGATCATGAGCCATTACACATTCATGTTGAATACCAAGACAATAAAGCCGTTTTTGATATTCAGGGAAATATTATAAAAGGAGACCTCAAATCAAGAATGGCGATTAGACTGGTACGCGAATGGATCGATTTAAGACACGCAGAACTCCAGGAAGATTGGGGACTCGCACAGACTGGAAAAGTACTTAAAAAAATATCCCCGCTGGATTGAGGTGTATAATGTGGAATATGAACGAAGTTAAAGAAATTAAATATCAGTCAGATTACTGCTACGTTGTTGTTTTCGATGACGGCACAAAAGGAGTTATTGATTTTGAAGAGTATTTAATAAAAGGACCTGTATTTGCACCATTGAAAGATATGAGTTTCTTCAAAAAGGCAACCATTGAAGGCGGAACAATCGCTTGGCCAAACGGAGCTGATATTGCTCCCGAAACACTTTACAAAAAATGCCTGCAAGCCGCTTCGATAAGATAAGAATGATCTAATAATTTTCGTTACTGCATACTCTAATTTAGTAAAATAGCCTTTTTAAGTGGTAGTTCTGAGAAAGTCGATTTTCCTCTCAAAACGGCAATAAAGCCGCAACGGTCTTTGAAAGTCGCTGATTCATAATTGCGAAAAGCATTTTCGTTCGGAGTTCCTTCACGAGTTAATGCTGTTTTTATCCATTCCTGAGCCTGTTTCAAACCTTCTTTGTCACCTGTTAAAATACATACCTGACCATACAATGAAACCGCTTCACACATTTGTCTGCCAATTTCAGGGGTGTATCCAAAATCCTTTTCCTTCAATCCATTCAGGTTTAATATCGAATCAAGAATTCCTTTTTCCTGCAAATATTCTCGAAATCTCTTAACCTGGATATCACATGCTTCCTTGTATTCCGGTTTCTTGAATAATTCGTAACCTAAATTGAGAGCCACAATTGAATATGCGCGTAAATTTAAATTATCAGTATAAGCTATACCTCCCTTTGTGTAATAACCAACAGGATCGGGACTATCTTTCATAGAATCGACCCAAAAATCAAGTACTTTTTCAATGGGATTATCTTTTCTTAACTTGGTAAATTCTTTATAAATGTATGCAAGCTCAAAAACCCTTGAAGGACTATGCCAGCCGCTGGGTTCATTTCCAAATGGCGTAATTTCTTTCCAAAGAACCTCACCTTTTGAAGTATCAAGCAATGTATTCATAAGATTTCTTGCTTGAACTAAAGTAGTTTCCGAAACTTCATTATCATATTTTTCCTTAATTTCTTTTAGTTTAGGAAATCCCTTTAAGTTGAGACCTTCCAAAACCTTAATGTCATCATAATCAGGCTGGTACTGCGTATTCCTATCACCGCTATATTCAATCCAGCAGCTTCTGTCCCAATCATAAGCGATATTCAAATCATGCAACAAATTTCGAATACAATTATCTATAGTCGGATTTGTTACTTGTTCAGCAAGTGGGAAATTATTATTATCATCGAGCCATTTTTCTTCGGGACGACCCCACCTGAGATAAATATTTCCTCTAAACCAGGAACTGTGATCCTTCCATCCTCGATATTTTAATAAAAGTAATTCCGGTCCCTCAATTTTACCATAATCAAGTTCGGCTATTCCATCGCTATTAAAAAAGGTTTCCCTGTTATCAATATATATTATTCTATCTTGAGAAAACTCTCTGCCATACCTTGTGGTTAGTCCATAAGTCGTTGCCGTTATTTCATAAGTATCAAGCTGCATGCGAAACTTAATATTCTGGCCGGGTCTGGCAGGAAGTTCCCAACCATAACTATAGAATTTTTTTGCTTGAGACTGATTTAGTTTTATATACTCTTTATTATCTATTGATGCTTCTATGGCAGGATCAGTATTGTTAGTAAGATTTTGGCCAAGTTGAATCTCATTGCTGAAAAAAAGTTTCGCAAACAAAACAAGAGTATCAGAAGAGACTTTTGGAAGTGCGTTATTAATACAATCCTGAATAAATTCAGCTTTGTTTTCTGATGTTCCTGATTCTCTGGTATATTTCACAGTTCGTCTGAAAAGAAATTTTTGCTGATTATAAATACAAACCAATGAATGTAATAATTCTTCTTCGAGAGGATCGTCCTTCTGCTGCCTTGCATACAATGGTTGTTCTACATTGAATACAGATTCTTTTACCCCAGAAATGTTAACTTCTACTCCTGAATTTTGAGATTTATACTGGTTTGGATCTTGGTAGATATTAATATTTATACTTTCATTGTTGTTTCTGGCCGATCCAGTCCACACTGGACTTTGATCCATATGAAAAATTCCATTACTAATCTTCCATTGTCCGATTTGAACAGTTTCATCCTGAACTAAATCAGAACCTTTAACTAATATTGGAGTTAATACGGAAAGCAGAAATAAAATGAAACTAAAACAAACCAACGAACCTTTTATTTCTGTTTTATGATTCTTCATACAAAAACCTCGCTATTTTACAAACTTCTTTAATCAATTCATATCATCCTTGCACTTTTTGTTATATCGGCTAAGATATTGTGTTTTAAGGAATTATAAATTCATTTTATGATTCGTGTTTGTTTTATTAAAGTAAAAAGTTTGTAAAAAAAGGTATTCTTATATGGTAAAAACTAGTGCAGGAAAGGGTGTGATTTTTGATTTGGATGGTGTTTTGATAGATTCCGCGGCGGCTCATAAACAGTCATGGTTCGACCTGGCCGCTAAGGAAGGTTACGATAAAATGAACGATGAGTTCTTTCATGATACTTTCGGAATGCAGAACTACCAGATACTCCCGATACTGGAAGGAAAAGAACTTTCAAAGGAACGAATAGATGAGCTTTCGAACTGGAAGGAGCAGCGTTATCGTGACATTTTCGCAGATACGATAAAACTGGCGGATGGCGCAGAGAATCTTTTTAATGAATTGAAGGCAGAAGGTTTTGTACTGGCAATCGGTTCTTCTACTCCGAAGGAGAACCTTGATTTTGTAATGAAACATTTGAAAATCGAGAAGCATTTCAAAACAATCGTCTCGATGAAAGATGTCACAAGAGGCAAGCCGGCACCCGATACGTTTTTATTAGCCGCTAAAAATCTTAATTTAGAACCGAAAAATTGTGTTGTAATCGAAGATTCTCTTGCGGGTTTGGAAGCCGCAATAGCCGCTAAAATGCCGGTAATCGCTCTGACAACAACAAGAAGACGTGACGAATTAACCGCGGCGGATATGATTGTAAAAGGTCTGTATGAACTCCGGGCAAAAGATTTCGTAGCTATTTTCAAGGCGAAAGCCGCTTAATATATTTTACGAATTTGAAACAAGGCAGAATATGGACAATAAGAAACTTTTATATGAAATCAGCGAACTGAATAATCTTTTCAGGGAAGGCACAGGCATAGAGGGCTTATTGAATAAAACAGTAGAGATGGTTGCTTTGCAAACCGAATCTGCCGTATGTTCCATTTATCTGTACAACACCGAAACAAGTGAACTTGTCCTGAGCGCTACGCGAGGACTTCACCCCAATTCTATCGGTAATGTCAAACTCAGACTTGGTCAGGGCTTGACTGGTCTTTCGTTAAAAGAGATGCGACCTGTCTGCGAAACCGATGCAGCTCACAGTCCGAATTACAAATTCTTCGCCGGTATTAATGAAGAAAAATACGATTGTTTTCTTGCGGTTCCCATAGCTCGCGGTATTTCGAAAATAGGAGTATTGACTCTCCAGCGTGAAAAAGGCAATTCCTTCAGTGAATCAGATATTACCTCACTTGCAGCGGCTGCTTCACAATTAGCGGATATCATCGAAAACGCGCGTTTTCTTATGGCTATGCACGAACCCGCAAGCGAACGGGAAAAAACCATCGATATACTTCCCGAAGAAATAAAATTCGTAAAGGGGAAAATCGCATCTGAAGGTTTTGCTTTTGGCCCTTCAATAGTCACCGACAAGAAAAAGAATCTGGCCGCCCTGCTGCATCGCCAGTTCGATGATAAATACACTATTGATGATTTTCACGAAGCAATTAATAAAACTTCATCCCAACTCGAAAAGTTACAGGAGCAGGTTGGCGAGAAACTTTCTGACGCGGCTTCACTTATTTTCGCGGCTCATCTTGTTATATTACAGGATAAATATTTTATCGGCGGCGTGGATGAACTTATTAAGAATGGAGTCAATCCTCCCGACGCTTTGCTTAAAATAACAAAAGAATATATCGAAAGTTTCGCTACGAGTGACAGTTCGTATATGCAGGAGAAAATCCAGGACATAGAGGACCTTGTAGTAAGATTGATAAGCAATCTCCTTCGTGAAACAGAAGAAACTATAAAGGTGAAAGGAAAAATAATAATTACAAGGGAACTATACCCTTCCGATTTACTTATCCTTTCTTCCGAAGGAGCAACCGGAGTAATTCTCGTAGGAGGTACTGCTACTTCTCATATATCGATTCTTGCAAACTCATTGCGAATCCCAATGATTGTCTGCAATGCACAGGAACTGCTGAATGTCCCGGATGAAACGCCTGTTCTCGTTGATGCGGAAATCGGAAATCTCTATTTCGATCCATCTGATGAAATATTAAATCGTTTCGAGCAGCAGCAAAAAGCAAAACAAACTCTCGAACAGCAAAAACTCACAATCAAACCTCTTACATATACGAAAGATGGTACGCAGGTACATCTATTTGCAAATATAAACCTGCTCGCGGATTTGAAAATCGCATGTGAATTACAATGCGAAGGTATAGGTTTGTATCGCTCGGAATTCCCTTTCATAATACGAAGAAATCTCCCGACGGAAGCCGAACAGGTTATAATTTACAGCAAACTTGTCCAGTTGTTACAAGGCAGACCGGTAACATTAAGAACTCTCGATGTCGGCGGAGACAAAATCCTTTCATATTACGGCGACACAAAGGAACAGAATCCGGCTATGGGCTTGCGTTCGATTCGTTTTTCACTTCAGAACAAACCCGTTTTTGCCGAACAGATTCGCGCAATGCTTCGGGCAGGAGCGAACGCAGATCTACGCATAATGTTCCCGATGGTTTCTTCGATAGACGAATTCTGCGAAGCACGTGACATTGTTTTCGAATGTATTGACGAACTGCATAAAAAGAATATTGTGCATAACAGCAAACCAAAACTCGGCATTATGGTCGAACTGCCATGCATAGTCGATTTGATGGACGATTTCGCAAAAGAAGCTGAGTTCTTTTCAATCGGCACAAACGATTTTATTCAGTTTATGATTGGCGTTGACAG
>CAZMPL010000108.1:0-10249 GCA_964567805.1 uncultured Pirellulales bacterium
AGGGAAATCACACAATAACCCTCCATTTTGGAAAAAATATTACTGGGATTCCTTTTTTATCGCATTTCTGGTATAATACAGGTTTTTATAAGATATATGAAAGAATGGTACCTTTATGGCGTTACCTGTAGTGGCAATAATTGGCCGACCTAATGTTGGCAAAAGCAGTCTTCTTAACGCACTGGCGGGCGAGATGATAAGTATCGTCGAGCCGACCGCGGGCGTTACCAGAGACCGAGTAAGTACGTTTATCAGCAGAAATGACAAGTATTTCGAGCTTATCGATACCGGCGGGTACGGCATAGTCGATAGCGACGAGCTAAGCAGTCATATCGAAAGGCAGATATTCCAGGCAATCGGTTCGGCGCATCTCATAATTTTTATGGTCGATATTCGAGATGGGCTTGTGCCGCTCGACAAGACTATCGCGGAAATGTTGAGAAAGCAAAATCTCGATGTAATTGGCGTAGCAAATAAAGCCGACAACGCAAGAATGTTTCCAGCCGCTGCGGAATTCAACAAGCTCGGTTTCGGCGAGTTTCTTTGCATATCAGCAACGGAAAATCTCAACAAAGCGGTTCTGCTCGATATGATATTCGAAAAGCTCGAGTCCATCGATACAGGTAAGCCGCAGGAACCTGTTATGAAAATCGCGGTTGTCGGAAAACGCAACGCGGGCAAAAGCTCAATCGTAAACGCCATGGCTGGCACCGAACGTGTAATTGTAAGCGAGATTCCCGGCACGACAAGAGACTCGGTAGATGTCCGGCTGGAAAAGGACGGCAAAATTATCACGGTTATAGATACCGCCGGTGTAAGAAAAATCGGCAAGATGGAAAACGATATCGAATTTTACGGCTTTGTTCGCGCGAAGCGTTCTATCAGCCGGGCTGATGTCGTATTATTTATGATTGATTCGACGGTTCCGATTTCGCAGGTCGATAAATCTCTGGCGAAATTAATAGAAGAAGAATATAAAACATGCATACTTGTCGTTAATAAATGGGACCTTGCCAAAGATGTTGCCTCGACAGAAGATTACCAGGATTATTTAACTAAAGTTTTACCAGGTCTCAAATTCGCTCCGATAGCTTTTACGACCGCTACTGAATCGAAAAATATACAAAGTGTGCTTGACCTCGCCGCCGAATTATACAAACAGGCCACAACTCAAATACCTACGCCGAAGCTTAACAAAGCATTCGACATAATCAAAGAAGAAAGAGGCGGAAGCGCCAGGACGAAAAAAGGCAGACCGAAATTTTATTACGTCGCACAAATCGCGGTAAATCCAATAACCTTGCTTATGTTTGTGAATAAGCCGGAATTATTCGAGGATAGTTTAAAAAAAATGCTATTAAACAAATTAAGATCTTTACTGCCTGTTGATGAAGTTCCTATAAGACTTATTGCACGGGCACATAGACGAGAATAAAAAATCTGCTGAGAAATATAGAATTCTGACGTAAGACAAATTAAAGGAGAAATTTATGTTAGTCGTAATTCTTCTTATCGCAATTGCTGCTTTCACAGCGGCTTATATTTTTTATGGAAAATTTTTAACAAAAAGATATGAGCTTGACGATTCTCATCCCACTCCAAGTCACACAGACTATGACGGTATTGACAGGGTCCCGGCGAAAAAGATGGTTCTACTGGGACATCACTTTTCCTCTATCGCGGGAGCCGCTCCAATTGTAGGACCGATTATGGCAGGTCTTGCTTTCGGATGGTTACCTGTAATGCTCTGGATTATTCTCGGTACGATTTTCGTCGGAGGCGTGATTGATTTTTCCGCGTTGACCGCTTCGATACGGCATAAAGCGCGCTCAATCGCTGAAATAGCAAGATTATATATGTCACCTCTGGCGTACAAACTTTTATTGATTTTCATTTGGCTGAGTCTTGTTTATGTTTTGACTGTTTTTGCCGATTTGACCGCAACTCAATTTGTCGATAATGGCGGCGTTGCTACTTCGTCACTGATTTATATAGCTTTAGCGATATTTTTCGGTTTATCAATTTACAAATTTAAAATCCCGCTTTTGTGGGCATCCCTGATATTTGTCCCGCTGGTCTTTTTCACTGTGTGGCTCGGGCAGAAAATACCGGTTTCCGCAAACATGATTCCTCAAATTTTCGCGGGTGAACCGAAAAAAACATGGGCTATTATTTTAATGATATACTGTTTCGTCGCGTCGATAACTCCCGTATGGATTCTTTTGCAGCCAAGGGATTATTTATCTTCATTCCTTTTATACGCTTCGGTTTTAAGCGGTTTTCTCGGAATACTTTTGGGCGGATTCAGCATACAATACCCGGCATATACATCATGGAGCATTCCCAACACAGGGACATTATTCCCGATTTTATTTATAACAGTCGCCTGCGGCGCATGTTCAGGTTTTCATTCGATAGTAGCTTCAGGGACAACTTCGAAACAGCTTAATAAAGAAACCGATGGAATCCCTATCGCGTACGGCGGAATGATTCTCGAAGGAATCGTGGCGATAATCGCTCTTGCGACTGTGATTATGCTGAAAAAAGGAGACCCGCTTACCGGGGAACAGGCAATGACGATTTACGGCAAAGGTATCGCGAAATTCATGTCTGTTCTTGGATTCTCGGAAGAACTCGGTTATAACTTCGGCTTGCTTGCGATTGCTTCTTTTATCCTTACGACACTTGATACCGCTACGAGACTTGGACGCTATGTTTTCGAAGAGCTTTTCGACCTTAAAGGAAAACAATCACGAATAATCGCGACATTCGCGACACTTATATTACCGACAATTTTCGTTCTTATAAATTTGAAAGACGCAAATGGTAACGCTATCCCGGCATGGAAGGCAATCTGGCCGGTATTCGGAGCCAGTAATCAGCTTCTGGCTGGCCTGGTTGCTCTTGTGATTGCGGTCTGGCTTGATAAAACAAAAAGGAAATTCGGATTTATTGTTATTCCTGTTATCTTTTTAAATATTATGACGATATGGTCACTTGTGCTTTTACTGAATCAATACAGGTTTAATCTTATCGGTATAATCGCGGGAATTTTATTACTGCTGGCAATAGTATTAATTGTTGAGGCATTCAAAATATTTAAGAAGTTATATACATCCTAATCTGATAATTTTAAGGTTGAAAATCAATCAAGCGGTGTTGTCTCAGGCTGAACTCTTTGTGTCACTTTAAACCGGGCTTCCACTTTTTCACCAACCAAAATTATTTGATTTGTTCTTACATATTCATCCGGAAATTTATAAGAAACTTTTCTGCGAACAATCCCGTTCTTCTTAGTGTCCTCAATATCTTTATCCAGTATTTCCAGAACGACCTGATAATTCTGATTTTCGTATGCAGCTTTCGCTTCGGGAGTGGCACGAATTTCTATCGTAAAAATATCACGCAGATTTTCCACGGTAATATCGTACTGTCCCTTTAATAAATTTTCGCTCAAAGCGTATCCTAACGTAACATTAGTAATTCTATTCTGCTCCAGCATGTTTTCCTGAGGCGGTAATTTTATTTCAACGAAAGAATCAGCTTCTTTTTTTTCCCCGTTAGGAAGAGTAATGAACGGTTTTTTTCTAATCGGTTGTTGTATTGCGCGGGCTCTTTCATCATCGGTAAGAATGACACTTGCGGTAAGCCGCAAGTCCGCGGGTACATACATACTTACTGTTTGAGGAGTTTCAATACTGACACGGAGTTCATTCTTATCATAGCATTGTACTTCTATATCATCTTTTTTGACCAGCTCTACAGCAATTACCTGGACATTAAGCGGATCGCAGCTTTTTACTGAAAGTCCTGATTTTTTTATCCAGCTGCTCTCTATTATATCACTGACGTCTATCGTATATTCTCCGGCTTTTTCAATACCGAATTGCTCCGGATAAAGAATAAACTTAAGTCTTTGCGGGTCATTATTTATAGTTTGGTTCAATTCATTGACAATTGACGCGGGACCACTGAGTATTATTTCATTAATATCGATAATAGAACTCTTCGGGAAACTGACCCATAATTCAGGTCTTGTTCTTCCGACTTCTATAGTTGCGGTTAGAATCGGGTATTGTTCCTCAAGAGAACGGTCGGCCCAGAACCATATCAATACCGTTAATAATATTACTATGGCTAATTTACTATAATTAATTTTCTTTACCATCGTAATCCACCATGCGATACAGCTCAACTTGTTTTAAGAAATAATAGTCGATAAATATTTTTGCAGCTTTGCAGGATCAATATTTCGGGTAAGCTGGCCGTTTTCAGCTAAAGAAATAATTCCCGTCTCTTCACTGACAACCAGGCATGAAGCATCCGAGCCGCTTGTTATACCCATCGCGGCACGGTGTCTCGAACCGAGACTTTGGCCGCTTACGAAAGACGCTTCGGCAAGAGGTAACTGAACTCTTGCGGCTATTATTCTATCACCTCGTATTACGACTGCCATATCATGAAGCGCGCTGCCCGGATAGAAAATAGTTTTAAGCAATTCAGCGGTTATCGTGGAATCTATACGAACTCCAGTTTCGATAAATTCTCCCAAAGCAACCTGCCTTTCAATAACAATAATGGCTCCGATTTTGGCTTCAGAAAGGCTTTTTAATGCATTGATGAGTTCTTCGGCTGCTACCGAAAGATGATGCGGGGTATGTACCCAGAAAGGTCTTTGCCCGATTCTAAGGATGGCCCTTCGAAATTCGGGCTGAAACGCCGCTACTGTAATTACTAATATACCAAGCAGAAAATCCTTGTAAATCAGTTGCAGCCTGTCCAATTTTAAAGTATCTACAACTAATCTAAGGATAAGAAAACCAACGATGAGAATAAATAATATTCCGCGAAATAATTTTTCACCGCGTGTACCTTCAAGAAAATCAACCGCCCAGTAAACAACAAGTCCGATAAAGATTAACTCGAGAGCAACACGCCACCAGCCATAGGTCGCTACCCGGCTGAAATAATCGACGAGTGTTTCCACAAATACAATCCTTTTTCTGTTCTAAATCTCGTCCTTTTTTCGGTTGCAAAGAATTTATCAGGGGATTCTTCTTTCGGTAAGCCTGTTCGGTCTATCAAAGAACAGGGCCTGGTCAATATCAGTTACCAGTTCCGGCTGGTACAGGCGAAGAATGCGAATATGCCTTCTATTACCTTCAGCCGGTGATTCGCCCAATTGCTCCAGAGAACAACCAAAAGGCATCAGAAACAGTACGCTTAAGAAAATCACCAGAATTACTTTACGCACACAAGCTAAAAGACTTTCCATCACTTGTTCCTTTTATATAATCCTGCAATCCGGCTTTTCAGCATTGTAAAATGCCCTTTCTGGCTGGGGTCTACCCATAAAAAAGTTTTTTCACTTACTTTTTAAGCCGGTGTTAATTTATTCACCTTACTATAAATACCCCAAACTCTTCGTTAATTATAGCAGTAAGGATACCTTATGTCAATTTTAAAACGCTTTTATTAACGAAAAAATGCAATTTCTAATCAATTTGCTTGCAATTTTTTCCGATTCATAGTATAGTTAGCAGTTTCATTACTTGTCAGGATTACCTGACTGGTAACGAAGCGAATTTGCCAACGTAGCTCAACGGTAGAGCTCTGGTTTTGTAAACCAGTGGTTGTCGGTCCGAATCCGACCGTTGGCTTTTTTTATTTCATCTGGTATTGTAAGACGGTTCAATCGATACTATCTGCTCATATGGGAAGAAAACAGTCCTTTGAGGTCTTATACCAATAACTATCCCGGTCGGGCCGGCTTCTATCAGGTCAAGATATGTGGTTTTATTCAAATCGTTTGCAATATGAGTCGGAGCCTGAACAAAAGTTACACGAACTCTTTTGCCTTCATATTGTGCCAGCCATTGTGATTTCCCTATACTTCCTAAGTCATTCATCGGCATATTCGGTAAATTTGTTCCCGCGTAAGTCGGCACATTCGGCACATTCGGTAAATTCGCTCCCGCGTAACCCGGCCTGGTCAATACAAAAGCAAGACAGATTACTGCTATCAGACCTGTGCATAAAACTACTGCTTTGAAATTTTTCTGAATCGTTCTCATTTTATTTTCCTTTCAATTATGTAATGTAATTTTTCTATGTTCGAAGTTATGAAGCTTTATATCAATTCCAGTCTTTAAAGCTGCAAGTATGATAAGAAAAGCCGCCGGCGATCCTGTTACCTGGAGCAGGATACCGCCAAACAATACTGTAATGTGCAATACAAAAATACGCACATAAGGCTGGCCCATCAAGTTGGCCGGATTGATTTTCGCGTACTCTCCTTTTAACAGATAATTATATACGAATGAAATTCCATGACTGACAAAAAGAGACAGAATTGCCAGCCTTACAGCCGGTGAAACGGAAGAAAAAACATCTCTCAAAAGATTGATAAACATTTGTAAAAATCCAAAAATACACGGCCATGTTTCGCGATGATGCATCGAGTGTATTGCATGTTCTTTTCCGAAAAAATGAAAAATGAAAAAACCATGCACCGCTGTGAATCCGCCGTAGTGAATCATAAAAAATGGTATCATAAAGAGCTTACCAAAATTCTCTGCGGGATTCTTAACTTTTACAAACGCTATTTTCAAAACGTTATAAAAACCGACCGCGAGATTCTCTGCCCAGTAAAAAAATACGATATAGAAAATATCCCATTTCAGGAAAAGAACCCCGAAAAACGGGATTGTATTGGCCGCTATAAGTGCAAGTAGAGGAACATCCATCCAGAAAGGCCTGCTTTCTGAGCCGGAAACCACAGACGCGTATTTCTCATCCGAATCATTCATAAGTTATCACAAAATATAACCTGACAGCCGGTATAATTCCAATCATTTTTAAAAGGCACTGCATCCGGAAAAAGTCACAGAATAAAAGAAGGATGTATTTCTACATTAAGTGGTTTTTGTTTAATGGAGAAAAAAAAGAATCAGATAAACGCATAAAGGAAACAGCAAAATTCGTTTATTTTCTGCCGGCCGGCAAGTCTGGATTCCGCAACAAGTGCGGAATGACAATAGTGCATTTTTTTTTAGAAAACCAGCAAATGCATGTTTTTCAATGAATGCTTACCTTTTTCTTATACGTATCGAGCCTCTATTTTTATTCTCATGTTTAATTATGAAACTATCCGGCTGTTTCTAATGTTTCGTAGAGAATTGATAGATAGTTGTACTATCGAACACCTGGCCGGGACGCAAAACAGTTGACGGGAAGTGCGGCTTGTTCGGCGAATCCGGAAAATGCTGTGTCTCAAAACAGAAAGTAGAATTGTCACTCGCTGTATAAAATTGCATGCCGGGTTCTGTTGTATAGCAATCCATTACTCGGCCGCTCGATGAGTCATAAGCACTGGCCGCAAGGAATATCGAATCAGGTACAAGGTTCAGGACATAATTATGATCATACTGAGATATAAAACGAGGCATGTAAGTACTAAGCGGCTTTGCCGTTCTAAAATCCATACTTGACGAACCTATAACACTTGTAATCACACCCGTTGGTACCTTGTCCGAGCCTGCCGCGGTGTACCAGTTGGCGTTTATCATTAACTCGTGATTAAGAACATTACCGTTTCCATATCCAGCGAGGTTGAAATGGCTATGATTTGTAAAATTCACAACAGTCGGTTCGTCTGTCGTAGCTTTGTAATTAATTCGCAACTCGTTTGCATCGGTCAGAGCATAAGTCACTGTGCAGGTAAGATTTCCCGGGAAACCTTCTTCGCCGTCAAGACTCATGTAAGTCAGCCTTACACCAACTTCGTCGTCATTCTCATAGGGATAACCATTCCACAAAACATTATTAAAAGCAAATGTGCTGCCGCCGTGAAGTGTATGTCCGCCAGAGTTTTTAGTCAGGTTATACTCGACTCCGTCAAGGGTAAATTTGCCGCTTGCAATGCGGTTGGCATATCGGCCGATGATATTTCCGGTCCACGGATTGCTCACGTATGAGCTTACGCTGGTGTAGCCTTTTACGATATTCGCTAAAGTTCCGCTGCGATCGGGCACTTTCAGTGAAATAAGCGTGCCTCCGTATTGAATCACTTTCGCTTCAAGGCCGTGCGAGTTTGTCATGGTATAAACCATCACATCTTTGCCGCCGGTGGTTTTATCGAAGAGGGATGGTGTAACGGATTTAGAGAATCCAGCATTTGAACTTAGTAAAATAACAGTAATGATTGTTGCGATAGTTAACCTGGTATGCATGTTATAACCTTTCCTCAAAAAAGTCTCATTTCTCCAGTGCCCGCACTCGATTTCCGCGAGCAAGCTATTTCAACTATTATAGGAAGTTCTCAGACCAATGTCAAGACAGATTATTCAGGCAAAATAGAGGCCTTGACCGGCTATTTACCCCAAAAACCGCATTTTCACTATTCCCGTTACGCTTTATGCTAAAAATCCCTTGCCTTACATTATCCACAATTGTATTATTCAATTATTACTCGCTAATCCCGCAAAAAGAGATGTTAAGGATGTAAGATGGATAAAAGTCTTTGAAATATATAGATATTCTTATTTGTCCTGAGCTAAAGCAAATAGAATTTGTGACTTTTTCTCACAGGAAAATTATTGGTGTATATATGAATAGTACTTATCTTCTTTTTCTCATTATATGTTTGAGCGGCCTGATAATCCGGACAAGTTATGAAGTGTGCAAAAAGGCCGGATACATTGGCACAAAAAATGTTTTTATCTTTGCCGTGGTTTTTATTGGAATGTGCTCTATGCTTTTATGCTGGCCTTTTATTTCTTATACAGACCCGTATAAATTTGAATTGCCTGATTTTTTTAAAATACCTGGCATTAGTGCATTAATAGCAGGATTAATTATTGCATCAGGCGCTTTACTTCAATTGAAAAAACTGGAAAATACAGAACACCTCGTGACAAACGGATTTTTTTCGAAAATACGCCATCCGATGTACACAGGATTCATTCTCTGGATTTGCGGCTGGATTATATTTTACGGTGCGGTTGCCAGCATATTAGCGGCTATCTTCAGTATAGCCAACATACTTTATTGGCGCAGGTTGGAAGAACAGAATCTCAAATTGCGTTTCGGGGATGACTATCAGGAATATCTTAAGAAAACATGGTTTTAAAATGGAAAAAAGCCCAGGAAATTGTATGGACAACTTTTCCTTTCCAATACAAATAAAGGGAGTATTGATGGTGGTAGCCGCCAACTTTATATTAGAGAGAAAATTATGAAAAAGAATAATTACGTAATGATATTATCAGGAATTCTTTTATTAACGTGTAATAACTTATATTTATTTGCTGATGAACCTACTAATTTAGCTCCAATATGGAAAGTTGGAGATTCGTGGTCTATAAAGGCTACATGGTATTCAGATATAAACTTTTTATCTCGAACAGAAGAAGAAGCAAAAGAAAAAAAACGTAGAGAATACACTTTTTTGGCGAATTTCAAAGTCACAAAAATTATTAATACAAATGATTTTAATCCATCATATAGACCAACAAAATTAAGTGAACGGGCTCGATATGCGAATGAGGTACATCCAAGTAAAGGATATGAATGTTTTGAAATTGAGGTTACATTTCCTAATGATAATACGGAATATCAGGGTCTGAATTTATTATATTATCAAAGTCGGTATTTATTATATTTTCGAACAGAAGCAATGAACTTAATAAGAGTTCTTGATAATTCAATAAGAGCCGACGGTAGTATTAAGAATGACAGGACTGATTATCCAATGGATCCTAATGGTCCTTTAATAAATGATGTGAGTTCGAGAATCCCGTTTGACTGGCCTGATTGGCGAAAAAAAGATATAAAAGTTGAATTAGATATTAATGCTCAATATAAAAAAGAAAAGTTGTTTTTATCAGAAGTAGATATAATAACTCAGCAAATAAAAGAAAAGTCTTTTTCTGATAAAGATGGGAAGTCCTATGATGGATTTGAGATTTCAATGGTAGAAAAAAGAAGAGAAGACAACAAGGAGATTGCTAAAATTATTACTAAATGGAAAAAGGGATTGCCTTGGTGGTCTGAAAGAAAAAAATATGATGATCAAGGCAATATTACAGAAGAAATGGAAATTGAAATTTTAAAGGACCATTAATAGGAGGCTATTAGTTATTATTTGGTTTGTTGTCACGTACCTACCATCGTCCTGCAAAGGGAAATTTAAGGGCTCCGGAATCTATAAGGAAAATTATGAAACCAAGTTCTTTTGAGAAAGATCTTC
>CAZMPL010000109.1:0-3564 GCA_964567805.1 uncultured Pirellulales bacterium
AGGTCCCGGGATGCAATAAGTACCTCCCTGAACAATCGGGAACATGGAATCAACGATACGAACGCTTGTTACCATAGGTTTTGTCGGAAGCAAACGTCTTTTCGCGATACATAAAGGACGTTTGACCGGCCAGGATTGTTCCATTGTGACTTTGCGTTCATTACCTTCAGAATCAGTTAATGCAGCAATTTCTTTAACAATCGGGTATGAGCCGGGCGCTGCAACGGATTTTACTGTAAACTGGCCTTTCCAGGCGAAAGGAACCATAATATTGTGTTCGAAAATACTTTCCGGAACGCTTCCAAGTATATCCGCCGCCTGAACTATATCACCGACTTTGGCTTTTGGAGTCCAGTCCCATGTTTTTTCTGTATTAAGCGCGTGAATATAGTTTCCCGGTTCGAGAAAGAAACCGACTTTTTCTGCGAGCTGTGGAAGCGGATTCTGCAAACCATCATAAATCTGACCCAACAGGCCAGGTCCCAGGCTTGCCGAAAGCATTTCTTCCTGAAAGATTACTTCGTCACCGACACGCAATCCTCTTGTTTCCTCGAAAATCTGGAGGTCAACTGAATCGCCTCGTACACGAATAATCTCACATAAAAGTTTCACGCCATCGCTTCTTACGCAATGACCTACAGCATTTTTGACAACATTGTCGCTGGTTTGAGCAACAACCATGTTTCCAAAGACGGCTTTAATTCGTCCTTTCACGGTACAACCTCACATTCATGCGATATTAACTTTATTTCAGGTTCTAATGAACCTTTGTTTTATCCTGCTCGCTGCCGAACAGGATTCTTTTCCAATGATGAAGAAGAACCAGTTTGGCGGCGTAAACTTCTATTTCATCTGCACTGAAACTATACAAGCTTCCGTGTTCTTCGAGCCAGTCCCATCTTGCCTTATCAAGAACTTCCATAGCAATCAGGGGATTTGACGCCGCATGCCAGGCGGAAATAATATTGCTGAAATCAATTTTTGAATCAGCAAGTTCCGGACACACAAGATAAGCTTCTGGATCCAAACCTAATAGCTGAGCTCGAGCTAACGTAAGAGCATTTCTGAGACCAATTTCAAATCCTACCCATGCATGGAGAAATTTGCTCGCTTTTGCAACACGAGCGGCATGATGAAAATATCTCGACCATATTCCATCGGAAGCCAAACGGTCATGTGTTTTGTCTTGTTTCTCTTCTTTGTGCAGGAGAAAAGAAGGCAGGACAGGCTCATTCTCATTATTTTCAAAAGATATAACTGCTAAATCAAGTTTTTCCTTCTCGATTTCTTTAGAAAGAAATGCTTCATATTGAGTTAAATCATCATTCAGAAGAATAATCTCGATAGTTTTGACCGGGCCTTTAGAGCCAGCAATCATATTTAGAAAATCGATTTTACTCAAAGGCGGATTACTTCCAATAGGCTCGAGAGCCGGAAGTGCACTTAATATGTAGTCATATCGATTCAGTATAGCCATATTAATTTGATTTCGGAATATTTCCGCAATTACTTTTTCATTAACCTTTATTTTACATTAGCAAGAAACTTCTGCAAATCAGGATCTATCATTTCTGAAAGCATTTGAGTTACAGATTCTGTACTAACCTCGATTGTCGATCCTTCAATTTTAAATTCGAATCCAGCTTTGGCGAGATTATGTTTTACATCAACTTCAACATTTTGCTGCCTGAGCGAATTCGAAAGCTCCTGAAGTGTTCCTTCAAGCAGATTGCTTTGTAAATTGCTGGAAATATTAATTTCTAATTTCTGTTTATCTGCGCTGGCTTTTGCATAAGCTGGTATGACTTGTCGCAATATATCTATTAATATTTCATTATTACCAAGAGTTTTTTCCACATGCAATTGCAAAAGAGTTTGAAGCTGTTCACTAATTCTCTGGCGAAGCATCAACACGGCATCACGAGCCGCTAATTCCAGACTGGATTCCATCCTGGATTTAATTGTTTTGGCTTCGGAATTGGCTTTTTCAATAATCTGTTCCGCCTGAGCTTTTCCCTGTGCAATAATTTGATCCGCGTTTCTGTGTGCTTCAGCTTCAATTTTCTGTGCGGCTTTCCTGCCGGCATCGACACCTTCTGACTCAAGAGTTTTAACGAAAGATTCTAAATTTGTAGGCATATTCACATTTCCTTTTTTAGTTGCCAGTATTTAGTCGTTAGTATTTAGTATCTATTCACTAACGACCAACGACTAATAAATTCACAGCAATTGATCAACCTTTTGAGTAAGTTCTTTTACATGACTAAGAGATTTCTCGAATTGTGCTGTTTCATTTTTGTTTAAATCGAGTTCTATTATCTTTTCAATTCCCTGGGCACCCAAAATAGCGGGTACACCAACAAAGTAACCACCTGCATTATATTCACTATCACAATAAGCACAGCAGGAAAGTACTGTTTTTTTGTCCTGGATAATAGCTTGTGCCATTTTTACAGCTCCCGCCGCGGGTGCGTAAAAAGCGCTAGTTCCCATAAGATTCACAATTTCAATGCCGCCATTGCGTGTTCGATCAATTAACTTTTCGATTTTGTCCTGGCTAAGCAGTTGTTCTATCGGAATTCCGCTAACCGTTGTGAATCTAGGTAAAGGAACCATATCGTCGCCATGCCCACCCATTAAAACGCCTTGTATATCCTGAACGCCGACATTAAGTTCACTGGCGAGAAAATAGCTGAATCTTGCGGAATCGAGAGCACCGGCCATTCCCATGATTTTATTTTTGGCAAAACCGGTAACCTTAGCCGCGGTATATACCATTGCATCAAGAGGATTGCAAACCACGATAATCCCCTGGGGACTATCAGGTGAGTATTTCCTGACTTGTTCGCTTACACTTTTTACGATCTGCACATTTTTAGCCAGTAAATCATCTCTGCTCATACCGGGTTTTCGTGCAAGGCCGCTTGTGATGATTACGATATCGCTATCAGATGTTTTTGCCCAATCGCGGGTTCCAGTAATCTTGGCGTCATAAAGCTCTACGGGTGCCGCTTCTGCTATATCAAGTGCTTTTCCTTCAGCGAGACCTTCGACAATATCAATAAGAACTATTTCGCCAAGCTGTTTTGTAGCCGCTATAAATGCTGTTGTCGCCCCGACATTACCAGCCCCAACTATTGTAATTTTATTTTTTGCCATAATTGGCAAATATGTTAGTGGCAATTGCTGCTTATGTCAACTATGCTTTTAAAGAACAGGCTAAAAAAGTCTGTTTCAGTGCAAAATCCGTACATAAATATTATATAATACTATTAATCCAATAGTATCAAAGTACCTTCATATTTATGTGTACTTCTTAATTTAAGGATTACTTATAATTTACAATTAGTATCAATATGCGAAAATCTTATTTAATCTTTAGTAGCCAGTTAGCGAGAATCCAGGAAATATCATCGATATTCACCTGGCCATCGTTATTCAAATCGGCTTCTTTTTTATCATTGTATTCTGTCATGTTCCAATAATTCGTGAAAATCGCCCAGTCGGCGAAATCAATATCTCCATCTTTATCGAAATCAGCCTGTAATGTTTTGCAGCGATATA
>CAZMPL010000109.1:3664-8940 GCA_964567805.1 uncultured Pirellulales bacterium
CCGAGGTTAAAAATGTTTGTATAAACTTTATTAGGTTCGGGAACAACTTCCAGAACCAGTTCCGGCTCTTTATCGATAGCAGTACCGGTATTCAGGCCGATAGCTCCGGATTTTCCGCCTGTAAGCATGAAAGAAATAAAACCGTCTGCAATATCTTTTGTCCATCCATCGTATGTGATTGTAATTGTTTTCCAGACATAACTGTCAGAAGGTGGATCATTATGATCAAGTGTTCCGACATTTTTATCCAACGTGACCGAATCACCTGGATCTATTGTATTAATATCAGCAATCCAGCTATCATCAGAATTGTACCATAAATCTCTCTGGCTCGGTTCTGTAGTTACATTGTAAAAATATGCAGAGAAAGCAGCGGAAACGATTTTGACATTATCCGGAATGCTTGAAAGATCAAATGCGACATGTGCCTGGAGGTTTGGATTACTGCTTATCAAATCAGCCGTATAATTGTTAGAAGTCGGCCATGATGTGCAGTAAGGAGTTAATTTATATGTTTCAACGTTGGATTCTTCAGGAGTGATTGTTTGTGCGGAACTGTTTAATATTAGAATCAGACATACTATTACGCTTAATCCTATGTTTCTACTCATATTTCTTTTCCTCAACCTCAACAAAATGTGTCCTGTTTTATGATGTTCATATCAAACAATGTATCGAGACATGAACGATATATTTTATTAGTACCTCTTTTAGAGAACAGATATCGAAATGAATAAAGGGACATCTTCTCATCGCCATCCTTGAATACTGAATTATACACGATTTAAGGTTAATTTTCAAGGGAAAATAATACTTTTACTATGTCATCGAAAGTAAAGATATGCCGGGGTTTATTTGACAAAAGGCAAAAAATAAGCGATAATTCATATAAATGCTGGATTTAATAAGAAAATGGGAAACAGATGCGCTTAATTGTAAAAAAGAGTGGAAGGATTATAAACGAGTTCGGTTTTGACAGCGGGCCGGTTTATATCGGACGTTACAAATATAATCAGGTATTTTTGCCCGATTTATCCGTGTCGAGACAGCATGCCGCAATCTTTACTACAACAGAGGGAAAATGGGTAGTAGAAGATATGGATTCAGCGAACAGGACATTTTTGAACGGGGAGGAAGTCCATAAGGCCGAATTGAAAACCGGCGATGTTTTGCGGATTTCGGATTTCACTATCGAAGTTGATTTGGAAGGTGCTTCCGATAGCATAAATTCTATACATCTGGAAGATACACTTATACCGGAATCGAAGGAAGCCAGAGCAACTCCGGAATATCCTCGCGATATAATAATAAGGAAGCCGGAACTCGAACATGCGCCTGATATCAGGTTGCCGGCAGGGCGGATTAGAGATTTTATTCAGGCTACCGAATTGATTTGCAAAGCCAACGGCATAGAAGAACTGCTCAAAACATTATTGAATATAATTTTAGGACAATTGAAAGCTGAACAAGCGTGGTGTGCCTTGCGAGATCAGCCTGAGGGACCAATGGTCTATCAGGATGGAAAAAAACGTAATGGTTCTTCGCTTATGTTGAGTGAAATTCCGGTTAATCAGAAAGTGACAGAGGCAATTTCTAAAAACGAATTCATTCTTTTACCCCGCATTTCTCCCGGCCAGGAAAAAGAAATAATCCAATCAGTGCTAATTGTTCCAGTAATTGATCCTTCCGGCTGTTTTGGCGTGATGTATGCTGCAAATTCAGTTAAAGATAAACATTATGGCCTGAGCGATCTTGATTACCTTATGCTGCTCGCAATACATACAGCCGCTATTGTTGAGAATTTTTAAAGCTTGACCTGGTAGAAAATTATTGTAACTATTCACGGAAAATACGACTTTGTCATTCCCGCGCAGGCGGGAATCTATATTCGTTTATTTCCTGGATTCCGCAACAAGTGCGGAATGACAATAGTGCGTTTTTTAGAAAAACCAGCAAATGAATGTTTTTCTGTTCACTCTTACAAATTACTTACTGTAATCAATCTTGTAGTATTTTGCATTTGGGTAGTAATGATTCAGAATTTCTTCTGTGCTTTTTCCTTCTCTTGCCATGCCCTGAACGCCGCACTGGCACATTCCTACGCCGTGTCCCCATCCTCTGCCGTTACGAAAAATAACACTGGTTTCTGTTGTTTCAAGCTTGCAGGCGGTACTTTTTATTTTTTTGCCCGTTGGATCAATTGCGAGACGGAAATCTTCCGCTCTTAGAAATTCGTTAATGTTGTTCGGACCTGAGATTTTTATTCTTGTGATTCTTGAGAATTCGCCGTAATCACTCTGCTTATCAGCTGAAATTGCTTTAATTTCTCCGAGTCGATTCAAATTCGAATACCTGTTCATAAGTTTTGAAGTGACATCATTTTTTTCGAACTGAACTTCAGGCCAGAAAAAGATATCCTGCTTAACCACATCTTTACAATATATACACGGAACACCTTTCAATGATTCATAAGAGTCCCCGAAGACATTTACGCTGTCCTCAGTATGCCCGCCGCAGGTTGAACTGTAATATGCAGGGAAAATATTTTCTGAACCATCAGCTTGTTTGCAATTTAGCACGATACCGGAAGTTTCATTTACAGCCTTCCAGACTGCTGGAGATTCCGCTTCGATACCCTGGTAAACCTGGTTAGCCGCTGATTTGTTCAAATCCCAGGTACGATTTTCGCCAAAACGTTTTTTAATGAATAAGCAGTAAGTTCTTGCCGCGATAGCTTGGCATTTAAGTGCTTCAGGTTCCCAATAATTGGGCATTTCCGCTCCGACAACTCCGGCGATATATGATTCGAGAGGAACAAGGTTAATTACATCGAAGGAATTCGCGTCTGAATTCGCAATCAATCTGACTTTACCTCGATAAGACTTGTCATTCAAATTGAAAACGTATGGATTGTCCGGCGAAATAATGATCTGGTTTGCTGAAAATTTACTTTTGTCTATATTAATTTTACCATCAGCAATCTTTACAATAACTGGTTTTTTTAGAGGCTTATAATTTTTTTTCGTCTTGCTGTTTTGAACAATATTTTCTTCTTTGAGACTGAAGTTCGAATTGATTTTAATCGAACATTGCTGGATATCATTAAAAAGCAGAACTCTTACCCAGTACTGCTCTTTGATTTGAATATCAGGTGTCGGAGTCGTGGATTTACGTCCCTTGCAGCCGGTATTAAGAAGAGATAACAATAAACAAACAGCAACAAGCCTGATAATTCGCAAAAATGAATCTTTAGCTCGTTTTGTTCTGATTGCAAAAAAATACATAATTCAAAATTAGTTCTGAGTTCAAAATTAGTTCTGAGTACTCAGTACTATGAACTAAGTACTAATCTTGAACTAATTCGTATTAATCCAGGCTTCGTAAATTCAGTTCCAGATCTGAAAGACATTTCTTGATTTCATTAAGGCTTGTAACGCCGAAATTCTTGCAGCCAAGAAGCTCTGCTTCGGTTTTACTGGTAAGTTCGCCGATAGTTTTCAGATTCAGCTTTTGCAGGCATTTACGTGCGCGAACCGACAATTGCAAATCATCAATAGGTTTATTCAAAAGTCCCTGATCCTGCTCGCTTACACGCATAATATCTTCAGTTTCCTGCGGCATAAACGGCTTATCATCAAGAGACATACCGAGATGCAGATTCTTCGATTCCAGGATAGCTTTGACTTCCTTAAGTGAAGTTTCACCGAAGTTCTTATAGGAAAGTAATTCAGCTTCTGTAATATTCAGAAGGTCTCCGATAGTACGTATTTTCATTTTCTTGAGACAGTTTCTGCTTCGGACTGACAATTCGAAATCTGAAATAGGTGTTTCAAGAATCTGGTTCTTGCGTGTCTTTTTCATTTCTTTCTCTTCGTCGTAGAACATCGTCTTGGAACTATCGATATCCTTTCTGAAAAGAATAGCTCTTTTATGATTCGGATGTGTCTCAAGAACAGTATAGATGCATTTAGCAGCTTTCTCGAACTCTTCCCTGTCTTCATAAAGAACCGCAAGATTCAGGAGTGCATTCACAAAAGATGGCGAATGTGACGCGATTTGTCTGTAGTAATTAATCGCGGCGTCTTCATTACCTGATAAATCGTAGCGGAAAGCGAGATGGAACAGTGCTTTCTGGAAATTCGGCGATAACTCAATCGCTTTTTCATAATTTTTTATTGCCTGGTCATACAAACCCTCAACATCATTAAGACGGCCAAGCTGATAATGGTATTCTGCGCTTACATTTTCGAAATTGATGCAGGATTTGAGTTGTTCCGCTGCTGCTTCATAGTTTTTGGCAGAACGATAAGTCTCTGCTTTTTCAAGACTTATACTTAAAGCGTCCGCTCCGAAGTTGAGACTTTTTAGAAAGTTTTCGACTGCTTCGTCAAATTTCTGCATCTTTCTTTGAGCGTAAGCTATGTATATGTATTTCTGTGCGCTGTCCTTGGCTTTGCTTAGTTTTTCTATGGCTTCTTTGTTTCGGCCAAGTATATATAATCCGATTCCAAGAGCGCCGGAAGATTGACTTGAAGCGTTGCTCATGTTCTCTTCGACTTTCTGGGCGAAATCAATCATGTTCTTTTCGCCCGAATGTATGTAACCGGCTAATTTCTGTATTTCCCCTAATGAGGGTAATGTATCACTAAATAAGTTTAATCCTGTTTCAACAAGTTGTTCCATTGGGTTTTCTCCCATTGTCATATTACGCACATTTTTGGCATAACTTAAAATGAGTATTAGTTAAAAAATCAAACAAACGGATTATTATAATAATTTTGTGTCAATATGCAAATTTATTTTCACATACCCATTTTTAACAAGAAAAAGCCAGTATTTTCGTCTAATTTAACAAGAAAAAAATTATGGTAACGAAATTTCCTCAAGCGAAAACGGAACTTTGACTTTTTTTTCCGATACAATTACCTCAATTTCGCATTTATTGAGTTTAGAGATATCGTCACGAAAACCATATGTAATATTATTTTGCCCACTGCTGGAACTGCTTCTTTTTATTTCAGTTCCATCATCTTTAAACATAGCTATTGATACTATTGTATTATTGCCGCCGTCAATTACTATTTTTATACTTTTACCTTCGATACTGGTTATCTTAAAATTAAGCGAATCCAGAATTTTATTACCGGTTGATGCTTTACCGACCAAATCCTGAAGATTATCTATTGCGACTTTTTCCTTTTCAATTTTTACAACAGTTTCTATATAACCCTCGATTTTATTTAACTTTTTAGCATTATTGTCCGGCGTTTTAGCAT
>CAZMPL010000109.1:8981-10190 GCA_964567805.1 uncultured Pirellulales bacterium
CAGTCGTACTTACTTTACTCTGCGTTTGTTGGAGCGTTGAATCTGAAACAAGGTTGTTACCCTTGTCATCTTTTATATTAATCAAAACAGGATTTTCGCAACTAAAAGGGCAATTATCCTTGTCCCATGTAAGATCAATACCAATTTGAAGGCTTGATAAGTCAGAAGTCCCGGAACCATCAGCCGGTATTTTTTTCTTAACAGAAATCCATGATACTTTCGCCGCAAGCTGTGATGGATCCAAATTAACAACAGGAACTTCATTAGATTGTGTTATTTCAGGTTTATCAGCAATATCTTTGTTTTTTAACGGTAAAGCAAACTTTAACTTCGCAGCATCAAAAATAGCAAATCCTTTACCTTTATCGCTGCCTTCAACGAACTGTTTTGTTTTTTCGAGTGCTTCTTTATTACGTAAATCCATAGACCATGAAACGGTATTTGCTTTTTGTTCTGTTGTACCGTTCGATTTTTCGATTTTAGTCGGCAGTTCTATTGTTCGCTTTACAATTAATCCCTTTGCCATGCCGTACATCTGGGTAATATCCGTCAAGCTGTCATCGGATTGTGACATATCACAATAAATTGCGGCTTTCCCTTCGCCTGCAGAATCGATACTTAAATGGAGTTGATCCTTGCAATATTCAGAAAGAAAAATCTGTTCCGGCGTATCAAATGTCCCCTCCAACTCGATTATTCTGCCTCCATTCGAAGTATCTTCCTGTTTGATGGAATTTACTTTAAACGCTGTACCGATTTTCTTGACTACAGCCTCTTTTGTAGTTTCCGGGACATTACTTGCGGATGCGTCTTCTCCTTCAGAGGCTACCAATAATTGCTCGGAAAGGACAAATTTCTGTTTTATTGAGCCGCTTCCGTCTGGATTAAGCTTAATTTCTGCAATGTCCTCGTAACAACCTCCAACAATAATTGAAATAAGCAGTAGCAAACATATTTTTTTACTTAAGTTCATAATTTTCTCCCAAATAATTAAGAAATTCTATCTTTCACTAAGCAATATAGGTTGAACAAATAAAAAATTCAATTTTTTTAAAGATTTTTTCAATAATTCAGAAAAATATTCGTATAAATACAAGAAGTTAAGTATTTATGACTTACGATTCTGCATTGAATTATTTTTAAGATTCGTGGCTTTAAAATATAACGTTTTTTTTCATAGATATTTTACCTTTACATAGTTGTAAAGGT
>CAZMPL010000110.1:0-10065 GCA_964567805.1 uncultured Pirellulales bacterium
CTGTCGCCGCCAATCTGAACTATGACGAATCCCTTTTTGATATCTTTTTTCTGTGCGTGACCTTCATTAATTACGCCCCAGTTTCCGGCGACCATGCAGGTTTTTTTCCAGCCGTAATGTTCCTTGTCCGCGTTTATCAACTCGAACGAAGTGCATGAGCCTGTAGTGAGCGGCACGCCGAACTTGTTGCCGTAATCGCTTGCGCCGTTCGATGCTTCGATAATAATTTCGAGCGGCGTCTGGAATCTCGATGGATGCGGTGCGTATTCTTTTTCCCATGGCAATTCGTAGCCGTTGATAAGAAGATTCGCAACGTTATAAATCGCCAGTGCGCTCTGAACTGTTCCGCCGCGGCCAACGCCCTGAATGTCACGAATGTTTCCGCCGAGGCCGGTTCCGGCTCCCGGATGTGCGCTGACGGTGGTAGGGTGATTATGTGTTTCGACTTTGAATGTGTCGCTAATTTTTACTTTCTTTGTTTTGAAGAGTGACGGATTAACCGGGTCGGATGGATAAAACATTGTAAGAAGTTTACCCAGAGTAACCGCCGCGTTGTCTTTATAAGCTACTTCGATATTTCCGCGATTGGCTTTTGTTGTTTCTTTTACCAAATCGAAGAGGCTGTTTTTGAATTTCCTGCCATCGATAACAAAGTTACCATTGAACAAGTGATGACGGCAATGTTCCGAATTTAGCTGGCCGAACATGAACAACTCTACGTCGGTTGGATTGCGGCCGATTTTGCTGTAGTGGCCGTAAACGTATTCCATCATTTGTTTGTCGAGAGCGAGCCCGAGTGTTTCGTTGGCTTGTTTGAGTACATCGATTCCGTTTTCCAGAAGGTTGATTAATTTTACCGGTTCCGGCTGTACATCATGCTCGAAAGTCGTTGGAACTTCCATGTATGGCATTTCTGTCATCCTGTCGTGAACCAGCGCGTATATTTTATCAATCTGTTTTTGCGAGAGAGCTTTATTGTCTTTAGTCTTTATAGAAAATCTTCTTGTTTCCTCGATTCTTTTTATGGAATCCATGCCGCACGCCGAGCAGATTGAAACCGCGTTCGTACTGAACGGCGTAACAATTGCCAATCTCGGGCCGACTTCGATTACAGGTTCATTGAGCAGAGATTTTTCATCGAACAACTCAGGCTCGAAAGTTTCTTTCAAGAGCCATTTGAGTTTGTCGTGCTCGTCTTTTGTTAATTCACGAGTGGAATCGACGAGGAATCTTCTTTCTATTTCAACTTTTTGAATTTCGGGGGAAACTTTCTGACTCAGGATTCTGAGCCATGAACTTTCTTCAATCGCCCATAACCTGGAGCGACGAAAAAACGATATAATCATAAAAAAAGCCTTTCTTTCAGATTTATTAAATCAAAAAGCTACACAAAGATTAACTTTAGTAACTATAAAAATATAGTTATATCCGCCAGAGTGGGAATTGCAAGAAAGCAATTTAAACTGTGAAAAAAAATATCAGACTTGTGAAAAATCTCTGCTTTCCGCCTTGCGGTAACCTGTAACAATTATGTTGTTATCCGGAAGTACTTCGACGATTGCATATGCGTTATTTTCCTTGCCTGAACCTGCAATAACGCCTTTTAATGTATAATAGTGTATTCCCTCTACAAATTTGTAGCCGCCGTTGTGCTCATGACCGTCGAAGGAAGCGAGAACTTTGCCGGAGTTCTGCAAAATATTTCTGACATCCTGTGCGTTTTGAGTACATGTGCCGGTGTTGCCTCCAAGCTGCTGATGGCAAAAAACTATTACTGAAAGTTTTGTTTCGCTAAGGTCGTGCGTTAGCCAGTCCAATTCGCTTTGCGGGATGATAGTTTTGTTCCATACGAAATTGCCGTGGTCGTATGGAGTTCCATCGGGCAGAAAGTTTGCGTCGAGAACAATAAAATGAATGCCTTTTCGGTCAAAACTGTAATAAGTTGATTTTGTTTTTATTCCTGTGTTCGTGATATTTTTCATGAACTGTTCTTTTGAAAGGCTATCTACGTCATGATTTCCGAGTACGTGATAAGTCGGGCCGTTGAACTTCTGGAAAATCTGTTCAATCGTTTTCAAATGCGTTATAGTTCTTTCTTCTGCCGCGGGTTCGTCCTGGTCCTTGAAATCTCCAAGCTCAATCAGGAAATCGACTTTCTGCTCGTTCATTAAATCGATACATTCTGTCATTTTATCGGCAGATTCACGATAATATCTGTTTTCTCTCATATCAGTATCGGCGTAATGTGAATCTGTTACTATACCGAAACGCAGATTTGTTTTGAGCTCAGAAGGTTGGAAACAACCATTTAAAGTCATAGAAGAAATGCCTGCAATTGCTGTAGTTTTCATAAATTCTCTGCGGGTAATTATCCATTTATTCATGTTGTAAACTCATTTCTCTTTTTTTCAGGATGATATGGATTCACTTGCGAAAACAGCTTATTCAAAATTATGGAAAGCATTGTAAACCAAATGCCTGATAAAATCTACACATAATAAAATTTGAAATTTATATAAGTTATCATTACAGAGTAAGGTTTTTAAAATCAATTTCGAAAGATAATAAATATGTGCAAAACAACAATATAAATAATCTTGCAAAGCGGGTGATGATTGAGTATAAATTGCTATACTATAAGAATTTATAACACAGATGATATTATAATAAAAGGGTAATTTGTTGGCCGGCGATAATCTTGTTTGGGAAGTAGATTCTGACACGCCGATAGAAAGGGTTATAAAAAGCTTCGTATCGGAATGTGAAATTGAAGATAGGCCTGTAATTTATATCAGTTAAATAATTTGATACGATTTTGTTATATTTGTGAAATGAATCTTCTTTTGTAACGCAGAGATTGATTTATATGAAATTAGACGAACATAAAACAATTTTCGGTTGGGCGATGTATGACTGGGCTGATTCTTCTTTTGCTACTACAGTCATGGCTGTATTTTTTCCCTTATTTTTCTCCAAATACTGGAGTACCGGCGTAAGTGAAAATGTTAATACCGGCAGGTTAGGTATTGCAAATTCACTCGCTGGTCTAATAATCGTCTTGTTGGCACCGATACTTGGCGCGATAGCGGACCGCGGCTCGAGTAAGAAAAAATTCTTATTGTTCTTTACTTTTCTCGGCGTAATTATGACCAGCTGCATGTATGTAGTATCGCAAGGCGACTGGAAACTGGCATTCCTGTTATATGTCGCCGCGACTATAGGTTTTTCAGGCGGTAATATTTTTTATGATTCGCTGATAACCAATGTCGCTTCCGAAAAGAAGATGAACGTTGTTTCGGCTCTCGGGTATTCTTTAGGGTATCTTGGCGGCGGACTATTATTTGTTTTAAACGTATTGATGGTTTTAAAACCTCAGGCTTTCGGATTTGCCGATGATTCAGAAGCGATTCGATTTTGTTTTATTACCGTAGGTATCTGGTGGGCCGTATTTACGATACCTCTGATTCTTTTTGTCAAAGAAGAACCCAGGGCAAAAACTATATCAGGTATTTCAACAATAGCAGGCGGCTTAAAGCAGTTCATAGATACATTTAAAAATATACGCAAGAATCGCATGGTTTTTATTTTTTTAATTGGTTACTGGTTTTATATTGATGGTGTGGATTCGGTAATACGAATGGGAGTGGATTACGGCAAAGCACTTCATTTTGAAACGAATGATTTGATTATGGCTGTTTTATTGATTCAGTTCATCGGATTCCCCGCGGCGATTGGATATGGTTATCTTGGCAACAAGATAGGCGCAAAACGGGGAATATTACTCGCGATTGTGATTTACATTTGCATTACCATATTCGGAGCGTTCATACAGAATGAATTTCATTTTTATCTTCTTGCGATAGCAATCGGATTGATTCAGGGAGGTATTCAGTCTCTCAGCCGGTCATATTATGCAAAGATTATTCCTGTTGATAAATCCGCCGAGTATTTCGGCTTCTATAATATGATGGGTAAATTCGCTGTTATCCTCGGTCCTTTATTAGTTGGAAATGTCAGTGTCATTGTAGCAAACGCAACTGGAGATTCTATGCTTGGGACACGTATAAGCATATCATCTCTTGCTCTGTTACTTATTATTGGCGGTACATTACTATGTTTTGTTCGCCCGAACCATGAAAATAAAAATATAGCTTCAGCAATATAAATTGGAAATTAAGCATGTTAAACAACCTGCTTGTATATATTCTTAAAGCAATTATCCGGCTGCGTTATCGTGTCCGAATTACCGGCATGGATGCAATCGAAAAAAAAGGTAAAACAGGAATTTTATTTTTGCCGAACCATCCTGCGCTTATAGAACCCATTATCCTCGCGTGTTATTTATATCCGAAGTTTCGAGTTCGTGCTCTTGCGGATGAAACCCAGGCAAATCGGTTTTTCATACGATACTTGTCACGCCGCATAAATGTTTTAACTATTCCCGACCTTATCGAAAGCGGCTCGAAATCGACCGGTAAGGTTCGTGAAGTTATTACACAATGCATTGAAGCGTTAAAAGACGGTGACAATCTTATTCTTTATCCCGCCGGTCGTATATATCGCCGGAATTCCGAACAGCTCGGTGCAAATAGCGCCGTCGAGCGAATATTAAATGCGTTACCTGAAAATCGTGTTGTCCTTGTTCGCTCGAAAGGATTTTGGGGCAGCGGCTTTAGCTGGGCTTCAGGCTATCGTCCGTTCGTTTTGCCGGTTCTTCTCAAAGGTCTTAAGTCAATCCTGCTTAGTGGTATTTTTTTCACGCCGCGCAGAAAGATTGATATTGAACTCTTTGAACCTGAAAACGTGCCTTGTCACGCCGACCGTAAAGAAATTAATACATATCTCGAAGCTTTCTACAACAGGACTTTAGAGCGTAATACTTATGTGCCTTATACCATTTGGGAACGCGGCGGAACACGGATTCTTCCAGAACCGGAAAAGACCTCGCTCAAAGATACTTTATTACAGGTTTCTCCTGTAATTCAAAAGCAGGTCATACATAAATTGCAGGACATGACTGGTATTAACCAAATACTAAGTGACATGCTGCTCGTTAATAATCTCGGGATGGATTCGCTTGCTATAGTAGAACTTATCACCTGGCTTGAGACTGAATATGGTTACTCGAATATAGAAGCAGATTCGCTGCACAGTGTGGAAGATGTGCTGTTAGCTGCGTCCGGCCTTGCTGTTTCTACCGGAGAAAATAAGTCACTCAAAATTCCAGCCAGATGGTTTAAGAATCCACCTTGTCCGTGCAGGCCGGAAAATCTCAAAACCATGACAATCACAAATGCTTTTCTTTACCATGCCAAACGCCAGCCGGACAAAGTAGCAATCGCGGACCAGATAGCTGGAGTAAAAACATATCGTGACATGGTTATTGCTATTATGCTTTTGAAAAAACATTTTATGCGGCTTGAGGGTGACTATATTGGAATTATGCTGCCGGCGTCCGCGACGGTGAGTATTGTTTATTTAGCCGTTCTTTTTGCGGGTAAAGTTCCTGTTATGATAAACTGGACTGGTGGAATACGTAACCTGAAGCATTCTCTTGATTCATTAAAAGTCAAATGTATAATTACAGTTCAGGCTCTTGTCACGCGCATCGAATCGCAGGGAATCGATTTGAATGAATTGAAAAATGATTTTGTCCTGCTCGATGAATTACGCAAGAAAATCGGTTTATTTGAAAAACTTTGCGCTTTCGTGAAATCACATATATCATGGTCAGAATTAGCAAATGCATCTATTCAGGAAACTGCCGCCGTTCTGTTTACAAGCGGATCGGAGAGTCTTCCAAAAGCGGTTCCGCTCACACACAAAAATATTTTGACAAATATCTCGGACGCATACGAATGTTTTACAATTACAGACAAAGACAGCATTCTTGGGATTCTGCCGCCTTTTCATTCGTTTGGTCTGACCGTTTCGATGATTCTGCCGCTCTCTCTCGGTTCTCGTGTTGTTTTTTATCCTAATCCGACGCATGGAGGGGCCCTTGGTGACATCATTAACGCATACAAAATAACTATACTTCTTGGAACCCCAACTTTTTTGAATGGTATTCTGCGGACTTCTAAATCTGAACAGTTAGAAAGTTTGCGATTAGTTGTTTCCGGTGCGGAAAAATGCCCGGAGCATGTATATGACCTTCTTTCCGAAATATGCCCGCAGGTTAAAGTTCTCGAAGGTTATGGCGTGACGGAATGCTCGCCGGTCATATCAGTAAATCATGAAAGTAATCCGCAAAATGGTACGATAGGCAAAGTAATGTCATCTTTGGAATACGTAATCGTTAATCCTGAGTCTGGAACGCTTTTACCCAGGGAACACGAGGGAATGCTGTTAGTTCGCGGCGATAGTGTATTTAATGGCTATCTGCAATATGACGGACAATCTCCTTTTGTCGAATACGAAGTCAAAATGTGGTACAAAACCGGAGACCTTGTTGTCGAGGATGAGCAGGGGACATTGACTTTTCGCGGCCGATTGAAACGCTTTGTAAAATTGGGCGGCGAGATGGTTTCGCTTCCGGCTATAGAGTCTGTTCTTGTGAAACATTTTACCTCAAGCGATAGTGACGGACCTGAATTGGCTGTCGTAGCGACTCCCGACGAGCAGAAACCTGATATTATATTATTCTGTACACGAGAGATTACACGTGAATCTGCGAATAATACTATTCGCGAATCTGGTCTTTCCGGTCTTCATAATATTCGTGAAGTAAAACAAATCGAAAGCCTTCCTTTGTTAGGTACAGGCAAAGTGGATTATAAAGCTTTAACTAAATTACTTGTATCAGAGTAGAACGAAATGTAGCAGTGCGCAGGGAAGGCAATAATAGTTGTTTGGTAGAAAATACTGGTATCTATATGGTATGTGGATTTACTAATTAATAAATCACAAATTCTTCTCTTTCACTTTTGCCAAAAACCTTTATAATTGTGTCGAATTGCGTATTGAGTATATCGTATTGCGGTTGTTTATTATTTTTTGACTCAATATGCACGACGCAATACGGAAAACGAGTGAATTATGAGTTATTTTCGTGATGATATAGAGAAATTAAAGGGTTATGAGCCTGGTTTTCAGCCTAAACAGTTGGATGTAATCAAGCTCAATACGAATGAAAATCCGTTTCCGCCGTCGCCAAAAGTGATGGCAAAGCTTGGAAAAATCACAGCAGAACAGCTAAGACGCTATCCTGACCCGCTCGGAAATCAGTTCCGTCAAGCGGCAGGAGAGCTGAATGGTGTAACTCCTGAGCATATAATGTGCTCCAACGGTGGCGATGACCTGCTGAATCTTGCTTTCCGGGCGTTTTGCGATGAAAATCGGCCAGCGGCTTATCCCGTTCCGACATATTCGCTTTATCCGGTTCTTGCCAAAATTCAGAATTGCCAGGTGATAGAAATTCCGTTCGATAAGGAATTCAATCTGCCTTCTAAATTAGCTTCGACCAACGCCGCTTTGACAATTGTATGTAATCCGAACGCTCCGAGCGGAACTTTTATCAGCATAGATGAGATTGCATCTCTCGCTGATGAAATTTCCGGTGTTTTGCTTGTCGATGAAGCATACGCGGATTATGCGGAAAAAAATTGTGCTGCTCTGGTTCAGGATTTCGATAATGTAATTATTCTAAGGTCTCTGAGTAAGGGCTATTCGCTTGCCGGCTTGAGATTCGGTTATGCAATCGCACAACCTGAATTGATAGATGGTCTTATCAAAGTGAAAGATTCCTACAATGTCGATTCGATTGCGATTGCACTTGCGACTGAAGCTATAAAGGATCAGGAATACTTCAAGGCAAATATAAAAAAAATCAAGGCCGAGAGAACAAGATTAACGGAATCGCTTAGGAAAATTGGTTTCAAAATTCCGAACAGTTTCTCGAATTTTGTTTTTGCTGAATATAACGGTAAAAGCGGCTCGACAATTCATGAGGAACTTAAAAAACGAAATATATTCGTAAGATATTTTCCGTATCCTGGTCTGGAAAATAAATTGAGAATCTCAGTTGGATTACCTGAACAGGATGATAAATTAATAGCCGCTTTAAAGGAAATATTAGCTGCTTAACAACGCTATGATAAAGGGATTGTTATGGACAATAGAACCGCCAAAATAGAAAGAAAGACAAAAGAAACCGATATAAGTCTCGAACTGAACCTTGACGGCGCAGGGAAATACGAAATCGATACAGGTATCGGTTTTCTCGACCATATGCTTACACATTTGAGCAAACATAGCGGAATCGACCTTATCGTAAAAGCAAAAGGCGATCTTGAAGTGGATGCTCACCATACCGTGGAAGATGTCGCGATATGTCTGGGCGAAGCTCTGCTCAAAGCTCTTGGCGGCAAAAAAGGTATCGTAAGATATGGGCACAGTTCCGTACCAATGGAAGACGCTCTGGCGAATGTATCTATCGATTTATCAGGCAGGGCGGCGTGTGTATATAACGTCGAATACAGAACTGATAAAATCGGTGACTTCGATGTAGAGTGCTTAGAGGAAATGCTGCGAAGTTTCGCAAACAATGGAAGGTTCAATCTGCACATAAACGTACCTTACGGCACGAATAGTCACCATATAGCCGAAGCGATTTTCAAAGGGCTCGGCATGGCTTTGGGAACGGCTATTCAAATTCGCGGAACCGATATACCAAGTACGAAGGGGATTTTGTGATACCTGAAGAAAACGAACCTGAATATCGAATTGGAATTGGTACGGACATCCACAGGCTTGTCGAGAACAGGAAACTTATGCTCTGTGGAATTTATATACCTTTTCCTCTTGGATTGCTCGGACATAGTGACGGCGATGTAGGTTTGCACGCGGTGATAGACGCGCTGCTCGGGGCGGCTGGAATGGGTGACATCGGCATGTTGTTTCCCGATACGGAGGCTAAATGGAAAGACGCTGACAGTAAGGAATTGCTGTTAACCGTTAAGGAAAAGCTCGAAGAAAAACGCTGGCAGATTGTAAATGTCGATTTGATTATTCACGCGGAAATGCCGAGGATCGGCCCGTATAAGGGACAAATGAAAAGAGTTATAGCAGGTCTTTTAGGAATTGATTTCGCGTCGGTTAACGTAAAAGCCAAGACCAACGAAGGAATGGGCGAAATAGGAACCGGCCAGGCAATAGCAGCTACAGCAACCGCTCTCTTAAGAAAGAAAAGAAAAAGGGGCTTGTAAATTATTTTAACACAGATTATTTTTGAAAGTTCCCTTGGATTTCGAGGGAGATAACAGAATAATTTAGAATCGAGTTCAAAATGACGAATGAAATAGTACCTATAACAAAAATAGCTGTTTTTCGTGGAAAAAGAATTCGTAAGGTTATATATAGGAATGAATGGTATTTTTCTATTATTGACGTTATTGCGGCTATAACAAAAAGTGAAAATCCAAGAGATTACTGGTATAAAATGAAAATCCGAGTTGAAACTGAAGAGCAGGCTCAGTTGTCGACATTATGTCGACAACTGAAATTAGAATCGACTGATGGAAAAAAATATAATACAGATTGTGCCAATACAGAAGGTATTTTTCGAATAATTCAGTCAATACCTTCTCCAAAAGCAGAGCCTTTTAAATTGTGGTTGGCAAAAGTTGGTTATGAGCGTGTGAAGGAAATAGAAGACCCGGAATTGGCAACCAAGCGTACACGAGCCTTATATAAGGCAAAAGGTTACAGTGATGACTGGATTGAAAAGCGGATTCGAGGCATCGCTATCCGCGAAGAGCTTACCGATGAATGGCAAAAACATGGAGTTCAGGAAGAAAAGGAGTATGAAATATTAACTGCTGAGATTTCAAAAGCCGCTTTTGGTCTTACTCCAAGTCAATATAAAAAGTGTAAAGGATTGAAAAGGGAAAACTTACGTGACCATATGACAGATTTGGAGCTTATTTTTTCAATGCTTGGAGAAGCTTCGACAACACAGATAACGAAAATTGAGCATCCCCAGGGATTTATTGAAAATAAAAGTGTCGCAAAACGCGGTGGAAATGTCGCTGGTACTGCTCGTAAAAAACTCGAAAAGGAAACTCG
>CAZMPL010000111.1:0-9710 GCA_964567805.1 uncultured Pirellulales bacterium
ACCTTTAATGATAACCGCGGCGATTATCGCTGCGATGGCTTTTGTACCGGGTATGCCTAAAGTATCCTTCCTTTTATTAGCAACTGGAGTTGGAGCCATAAGCAGGAGTGTATCGAAAGCCGAGAAAAACACAAAAGATACGAGCAAGACGGAACAACAAGCGAAGACTGAAAAACAACCTATAGAAGAATTGCTCGATATTGACAGAGTTTCCGTCCAGGTCGGTATCAGGTTGATTGGAATGGTCGATCCTCGCAAGGGCAGTTCCATTTATGACAGAATCGGTGCTTTGCGAAGAAAATTTGCCCAGCAGCTCGGTATTATTATTCCTCTTATTCGTTTGAGGGACAATATTAACCTTGAGTCATCGACGTATGAAATTAGAATCGCGGAATTACCTGTAGCGAGCGGTCGATTGGAACCTGAAATGTTTCTTGCTATGGATCCTGGTACAGTCCAGAAGAAAGTAGAAGGTATAAAAACAGTCGAACCAGTTTATGGCTTACCTGCATTATGGGTAAGTCCTTCTAATAAGGAAAAAGCTGAATTGAGCGGCTATACAGTAATTGATCCTGAGTCTGTTTTTATTACACATCTTTCCGAAGTATTAAAAAAGCATTGTGATGATTTGCTCACTCGTGAGGATGTGCAGCTTCTTATTGACAGGCTTCGCAAGACACAGCCTTCTCTTGTTGGTGAAGTAATTGGTCCTGATAAAGATGTTCCTGTCGGTATGCTCCAGAGAATTTTGAAAAACCTGATTAGGGATGGAATACCTATTCGTGAATTGAGCTCGATTCTCGAATCGTTGGGCGAGAATGCAGGCAAAACCAAAAACGCCACGGTATTAACCGAACTTGTTCGCAAGAGATTGAGCAGAACAATAACAGAACAGTACAAAAATGAAAAAGATGAAATTCATGCGATTACTCTTGATCCTGCTCTCGAACATCAAATGACTTCGACATTGCAGCAGGAATCTGATGGATTAAAGCTGAACATGCCGACAGATATGGCGATGGATGTTTGCCGGAAAATTGCTATGGCATGGAAAAAAGTAATGGACCAGGGTAAAGATAAAATTATATTGCTTTGTGATTCGAGAATACGTTCGCCATTATCGAATATGATTTCTCGTTCCGTGTCACTATTACCGGTAGTAGCTTATGACGAGATTGTTCTCGGGACTAATGTCGAACCTGTCGAGACAATATCCATTAAGCAATTAGAAAATGATAATCAAAAGAACAGGGATCTTGCGTTGGTTTGAAATGTTTATGAAACCGTTTTGAGGTAAATATGCCCCTGGATGTACGAAAAATTTCAATAAATATTGCAGTTATATGTTTCTTCGGTTTAAGCATAATTATGCTTGTAAGCGGCTTGCCGCCTTATACATGCTGCAAGAGGGCGATTATAGGTGCTTTTTTAGTATATATTGCAGCAGGAATCGCGGTTAGGTTAATAAATATGATTCTTATTGATGCCATGATATCGAAACAAATGGAAAAGGATGAAAATCCGAAAACCGCAAATAAAGTTAAGACGCAGGGATAAAATAAGTGACGCTAACAATAGAAAACATTATTGAAGAAAAATTCAAATATCCCGGAAGTATTAATTTTCGTGCATATGCACTTGAAAAAAAATCATCTTCCAGTGTGGAGAATGAGCTTATAGTTCAGTTTCTTCCAATGGTTAATAAAATAGCCAGGCAGGTTGTGAGCTATCTCAAGCCGCCATTGTCATTCGAGGACATGGTCTCGGCAGGAACTGTCGGGCTGGTTAAGGCTGCTCGTGATTTTGATCCCTCAAAAGGTGTTGAGTTTAAAACTTATGCTTATATCAGAATAAAAGGTTCCATTATCGACGAGTTGAGAGGCTGGTCCTTCGTACCCGCGAATCTTCATAATCAGATAAAAGAAGCTCAGAGAATAAGCAGGGAAATAACCGAACAAACAGGTGTTGCTCCGTCAGATGAACAACTTGCGCAAGAGCTTGGAATCAGCATGGACGAACTATACCAAATGTTAGAGAAAGGGCGTGCTCAGCATTTTATTTCACTTGATAGTGACTCGGAGGAAGCTCCGGCTTTTGGTAATCAGCTTGCATCGCATCATTCATGTTCACCTGAAGAACAAATCGAACGTCAGGAGCTTATCACTATTCTGGCAAAAGCGATACAGCAGTTACCGGAAAAATCACGTAGGGTTATTTTGCTTTACTATAATCAGAATTTGACAATGAAGCAAATCGCTGAAGTATTGGAAATAACCGAACCTCGCGTAAGTCAGTTGCATGCGAGTGCTTTATTTAATTTATCTGTTAAATTGAGGCAGTACAATGATGGATAATTATGATTCAAATATGATAAAACCGGTTGAAGGTCTTGAGAATATTTCCGGTATGGCTCCGACAAGAAGACGTGAGCAAAGAAAGAAAAGACAGAATTATGATTCAGAGAACAAGGAAGAAAAGAAAAAATATAAAGAAGAAGAGAGCATGATAGACAAGTTCGATGAACCTCTCAATTTTGATGACGCCGACGATACCACAATTGATTTTTGTGCTTAAATAGTATTAGAAAGTTCAGGTTGGATTATGAAACAAACTACAGGAAGAATTCTAAAAAGTGATCAGGTTAGTATAGAAGGGAAATACAAAATCGATTTATCACAGGTAAATCATTGTTCACCTGAAAATATGAATACTACACTGAAATCGCCGCAGGTAAAAATAATCGAAAACAACGACGGCTATGTGGTTATTCAGGTTATTTGCTCGTGCGGCCAGCAAATAAATATCAAAGGTAATTATAACGCTCAAAAAAAATCATAATATAAATAATGGAGATAAAGAAAATGCAGGGTAAAATAAAATATGTAAATTTAATATTAGTTGTCACCGTAATGTTCATTACCGGCTGTGCTTCGCAGGAAGTTTCCGAACAATCGGAAGTTTTGCCGGGTTTCCCTGATTCTTGGCAAAGTGAAACTTTTGCACAAAGATTTCAGGAAGCAACTCCGAGAAAAACGACCGTAGTCGAATCTGCTATTGAGCTATCAGATAAATACACACAACTCGTCGAAGAATCGACTTATTTAAAACAGCAAAATCAAAATCTTACAGCGACAAATCAGCAGTTAAAAGAACAGGTTACTGTTATCGAAAACAAGCTGGTCCAGGCTCAAACGGAATTAAAACAGGCAAATGAAGCGCTTTTTGAAATGCGTCTTGAATTAAATAACTGGAAAAATGATGTGCTTGGTTATCGCGAGGAAATGCGAAGTGCCCAGACCGCTCAGTTGCAGGCTTTAATGAAAATATTAAAAGCTTTGGGCGGAGAACCAACAATGGAAACCGCGAGTTCGAGTGGAATTGGTCAGGCTGTTGCTTCAAGTAGAAATTAAATATAGAATTTTAATGTGTAAAATATATGAAGATGCGAAATTTAGTTAAAATTATTATTTGTATATTGTTTTACAGTCTTATAACGACCGGCTGTAAAAGTCATGTAAAAGAAGTGGATTCTGCGCAATATTATTATCAGAATCCTAACCAAAATCTGTCAAAGATCGGCAGAATTGCTATCGTTGAACTTCAAAATGATTCGAGCTATACTGATACGAGCAATGATATCACCGATAATCTGTTTCAAGCCCTGCAGAAACGGCAGGTTTTCGGATTAACGATAGTAAGACAGCGTGATCCATTATGGAAAAGTCTGCAATTAGAACCAGATACGACATATTCTCTCGAACAAATGGCTGCCATAAGACAGACATTGAAATGTGACGGCGTGCTGATTGGGACAATTACGGATTATAAACCTTATCCTCATACAACTATCGGATTAAGATTAAAACTTATCGATCTGACTGAAGGTGAGTTGCTCTGGGCTCTCGAGCAGGTATGGAGCAGTTCCGATAAAATAACCGAGAAGAAAATACGAAAATATTTAAAAGAAACACAAAGTTCATATTCTAAAAATTCAAATGAGCGCATTACTGCAATAAGTCCGCTTGAATTTATTCGGTTTGTAAGCTATGAAGTGGCACAAACGTTATAATCGTTTCAAAATATGATAAAAATATTTTTTTATTGGTGAAAATCCTTAAGTTTTGAGAAAATTTCGCGAAAAAAATATTGTAAAGATAATAAATTGTATGATTGGATTAATCATGATAGATAAAATTGAAAATAATCAGATCATTTCAAATACGTCATCTATGTTGACTAATACAAAGAGGACGTTTAATAATGTCGGTTTGGATGTGTCAATAAATACAGATTATTCGTCGCTCGTTGAAATGGCTAAACAGAACCAGCAAACAGATGAAGAAATAATCGAAAAGGCACGTGAATCTATCCGAACAGGTGAGCTTGAATCCATGATAAATATTCAAGCCGCCGCGGAGAATATATTCACTTTTGGCATATAAAGCAGAACGCAACAGGTTTTATTGTTCATGATGCCGGCATAATCAGGCATAAAAATCAATAAATCTTTCGAAAGAGTTGTCGTTCATTTCATTTTCTAATTCCATATTTTTTGTGTAAGTTACCGGTCTTGATTTTGCGGGAAGGAAATATAAATATGAAGAAAGATTGCGAATATTTAAAAAATTTCCATGAGAAGAAACCGGTTCTTCGTTACGAAGAGGATTAGACTTAATAACTATACATGAAATTTTTCTTCTCATCAAACCACCCCAATTTAACATTATTATAAACAAAATCAGCTCGAAAATCAAGCTAAATTTATTTATCTGTGTTTGTGGGGGATTGTTATGTAAAAATATTATAGGACTATTAGTATGGAATGTGTTTGAAAAAAGATTTGTTTCTGCATTATAATATTTATGATATATTTTGGAAAAGTATTATGCACATAATAGCTCAATGTCCATTTTGTAAGAATTCATGGGTTCTCGATGGTGACCATCAGGACAAGCGGGTAAGGTGCAAAAAATGCAGGCGGATTTTTCGCGTACCTAAGATTGATGAAGTTCCTAAAGCCGCGAATGTAATCAGGGAATCAAAATCAGATGTTTTTGTGGATGAATCAGGGAAAACATTTGGTTAATAAATACAAAGAATTAGCACAAAGCTAACGGATTTGATATTTCTGATGATTTTTTTATTATTTCCGTGAAACGCCTGACAATTTCAACTGAAGGCCAGGTTTCATTGTCACCACCTGGATTATCCTGTGCCCATAATAAAGCAAGAGGCATCATTATCGCTTCGATATCAGTATTTTTCAACTCGGCGTTTAATACACCGAGACATTCGAGAATACCTACCGGTAAAACAATTTTATTAAAATCGATTTCCTGATTTGGATTGCAGAAATAATTCGAATCTGTAACAAGGTGTTCACGGCAGGCTATAGGTCTTTTATCATATATACTGCAAATGTTGTCCGATAAGAATGGACATCTCAAATTAAGTTGCGTGTACCACATACTCAATTCGTCCATACCCATCGATTGTACATATTGTGTCTGGTTATTCAAGATGCATTTAGCCGAAACCAGAAATGAATTGAATATTGTATTTCTTCTGTGCTCAGATAATCCAAGAACTATTCTTCTCAGGTGAAAAGCTTCTGGAATAGATAGCGGCACGAGATAATTACAACAGGCGGCGCATCCTTTTTGACATGGGATAACTAATCCTTCTTTGGTGCTCCTTTTCAGAATAATATTTGAAATTATGGAAGCAATCTCATACGCAAGGGGTACAATTTCCGAGAGTTTTATCATCCTGGGTACTACATTAATACGAAAAAGCACCGTCTCACCAAAAATTTCCATGTCAAACTCAATTGTTTTTTTGTTGAGTTCAGACCTTTTATCGAAATTCTCTGTAGATAGATTATCATTGTGTCTGTAATCGATGTCCAGACCCGGTATATTTGAAATATTAATAACCTCCGTATAAATCATATTGTCCCTATCGGCAAAAAAAACTAAGGGATTTCGTAATTATACGAAATTATTATGTGAAAAAGGGTGTTTAATGGTATTGGATTTAACAAATATCTTTTTACGTTTGACGTGAAAAAAAACTCGGAATCAAAGAAATGTATCTTTAATTCCGAGTGTATAATATTTAAATAAGATTTGAGTCAATAAAAACTGTTATTGACCTCTTCTTGCACCGCCTCCCATGCCCTGGAAATTCATGCCGCCGCGTGCGTTGGCCTGAGTCTGTGCGTCTTTAATCAGCGTGTCAAGACGTGCAACTGTTTTTATTGCCTTTTCGTCATTTGCTAATACACGCAATTCTGAAAGCACATCGGATGAAGCGTTAGTATTGCCGCCCATACCGCCTCGATTGCCGCCACGTCCGGCGGCGGAAGCATTAGCTCTTAAAGAAGCAAGTGCCGTTTGAATTGCATTGATAGCTTGATTTTCAGGCTGCATCGCCTGCATAGCATCCATACGTGCATTTTCATCGAGTGCAGCAAGATTCGGATCCTTGTCCGGAGCTTTTTCGATAGCAGCTTTGAGAATTGCAATCTGGCTTTCGATTTCTTTTATTGAAGCGAGTCTGGCTTCTTTATTCGGGCGAACTATTACACCTCTTTGCCCCATTCCTGTTCTGTTGCCGCCCATATTACCTCTGCCACGCGGGGCTGAAGCGTTTTGTATTTGAGTATTAATATCCTCAGAAATATTTTGGGCTATAATTTCCTGAGCCAGAGTCTGTGCCGCCTGCCTGTTGGATTCTGCCATTAATGTAACCATTCTTACCAATGCTGAACCTGCTTCACTTTTGAATTCATTTCCTTTGGCAAGTTCTACAAGTTTAGTTGTAATTTTGCTAATCGGAAGTATTGCCATTGTGGAAATGACTTGAGTTTTTTCTTCATTCCTGCGTGAAGTGTCATATGTCGCTAAACACAAATCGGCTCTTTCTTCCATCGGTACAGAACCGCTATCCTGTATTAACTGTAGAATAGCTCTTATCGAAAGAACATTATATGATAAAGATGTTTCAGAATTTGAAGCGATATTCATAAGCTGTTTTGTCGCATCATAATCAGGCCATGAGCAAAGCGTTCGTATTGCCTGATCTTTCATGGTTTCATCAGAAGATTTTGTCGCTTCAACTACAGCCGCTAATGCTTTTGAACCACCAACCGCATTTAAGGATGTAATTAAAGAAAGCTTCATCTTTTCGTTGGAGGTACTTATTTTATCGAGAACAAACTGTGTTGCTGTGTCTTTATTTTTAGCGTTTGACAAAATTGACTTCAGAGCTCTGATGCCATCCTGTTGAACGTCTTCATCTTTTGCTTTGCTTATCAAATCAATGATTGCTGTTATGCTGGATTCATCCGCAACTTCAGCTAAAGCGTTTAACGCCGCAGAACTGATTCTGGTATTATCTTCAGAAGCGATCGTCAGCAGATTTTTTGTAGAATCCTTCATTCCCTTTTCGCCAATAATAGCAATTGCTTCGACACGTGAAGGAACTTCACCTGAAAGTGACCTGTCATTCAGCAGAATTTCGACATTTGTGCCGCCCATCCTGACTAAGCCGCTATGTGCCGCGTTTCTTTCTTCGCCAACTCCATTTGCGGCTACATTAAACAGTGATTCAGCGGAAGATGCGTCACCAAGTTTTGACATTGCATCGATGCTTGCAAGGCGAACAAGGCTGTCTCTGCTATTCAGAGCCTCTTTTACTGAGTTTGAGGCTGAAAGATATTTTCTTTCTCCAATCAGTCCGAGTACCTGAATCTGTGTATCAGGTTTTAACTGATTGAGGATGTTAATGAGAGCTTTTACTGGTTCGTCAGATGGTGACAAACGTGCGCCTGCAACTGCCGCTGTACGGATTTTGGGATTTTCATCATTGATGAACTTTGTAATTAAGGTTGCGCCTTTTTCAGGACTGCAATTTATTACGCCGTTTATAGCCGCAATGCGAATACTTGTCGCATCTGGTGCATTTGAAACGTTTTTCGATGTTATTTCATAAATAGCGTCGAAAATTTTCCCTGCATCTGCTGTTTGTTTCTTAGCAGCTTTTGCCTGTGCAATATCAACAAGTCCCTGACCTGCTTTTAAATAAATCGGGCTTGACGGTTTATTGATAACTTCTGTTAAAGTCTGAATAGATGCTTCGTTTCCGATATATGACAACGCTGTAACCGCTGAGGCAGCTACTTTGGCATCTGAATCATTGAGAGCTTTCGCGATTGTTGAAACCGCTGATTCTGCTTTTCGTTCGCCAAGTGAATTTATCAAGCCGATTTTCCATGATGAATCCGCAGCCGAATTGAGTTCCTTTAAAAGAGCATCTGTTGCGCTTGCATCCGGATTTTTCTCGAGTGCCGTTCTTGCGTAGTCACGCAGATGAATATCTTCGGCTTTGAGCAATTTAGCGAGCCCCGGGACTGATTCGGCTTTACCGATTCTTTCAAGCTGAAGAACGAACAAGTTTTTAATCGTGAGCGGCATTTCTTTCTCTTCGAGAGTCTTAATCATAACTTTGGCAAGTGCCTGACGCTCAGTTTCTGCACCTGGCCGTGAAGCATAGGAACCTAAATTCTGCAAAGCTAACTGCCTGTTATATTGTGAATTTGAACTTTCAGACATCAACGGCAATAAATAATCGATAACTTGTTGATAAGCTTCTGTTAGTTGTGCTTCATTTCTGGCTGGAGCTTCGGCTTTACCGGTTAACTGGTTTAATAATGCCGTTCCATCCTGGCTGTGTGCTGTCTGGGAAAAAGCAATAACTGCTAATATCGCCATCGCAAGTGTAATCATTATCGAAGGCTTGTTATTCATTTTATCTTTCCTTTCATTGAAAGTTTGTCAGTAATATACAAAAACAATCGGGCTTATAATACGTATGGAGCTCTTCTCGGACGATCTACCCATCTTGCCGCTTCAGGGTCGTTGAGTATTTTTTCCTCAACCGGGTCCCACTCAATCGGTCTTCCGAGACGTTCGGCAATTGCGTTAAGATGGCAAATAGTGGCGGTACGATGACCAACTTCCGCCGGACAGATTGTTTCAGTTCGTGTACGCATGCAATCGACCCAATTACCGTCATGATCGTCTGAGTTATATAAACGAATATCATTCGGGCCGAAAGGTCTTGTCGCAAGGTCAACCGGTATAGTATTAAGCATACCATTTCTACTTACGAAAACTTCGCCTTCTTCACCGATGAACTGAATCATATTGTTTCCTCTGTTCGCGGTGTTCTGGATAGGGCGATCTCTCAAAACAGTAGTTCCATCTGCATAGATATGAGTTTGATATTGTGTTCCTTCCCAGCCTTTAGGAATGAATTTGACTGGTCCTGAATTATCCATTCCGAGTGCCCATTGTATAATATCGAAGTGGTGTGCACCCCAGTCGCCATTTTTACGTGCGCCATATTCCCAGAAGCATCTCCAGCCGCCACCGAAGTTGCCTTCAACCCGGCGTGCATTGTATGGATACCATGGAGTCGGTCCGAGCCAGCGGTCATAATCGAAACCGTCAGGAATTGGTTGTTCGGGTAATACCTGTGGTGGAGCGAATTGATCCAGTTTAGCATAACAGGTTTTGACCTTACCAATCCATCCGTTCCTGACTATCTCGGCGGCTGTTCTAAACGCTCGTTCTGAACGCTGCTGTGAACCAGTCTGGAATATTGTTCCATATTGTTTTGTCGCGTCTCTAAGTAACTGACCTTCA
>CAZMPL010000111.1:9720-9993 GCA_964567805.1 uncultured Pirellulales bacterium
AGGTTTCTGACAAAAAACATCTTTTCCATTTTTTATCGCTGCCAGGTTAATCGGTACGTGCCAGTGATCCGGTGTGCAGTTGAATACTGCGTCAATATCTGCTCGATTGCAAATTTCTTCGTATTCATTATATGCGTCACAACCTTTGTACGTTCCGCTTGGCATGTTTTGTGCGTAGGAACTTTCAACAGTTCGTTTGGCACTTTCGCGCTTTGCCCGGTCAACATCGCAGACTGCTACAACCTGAACTTTTCTGTTGTTAAGCATGCCTCG
>CAZMPL010000112.1:0-9976 GCA_964567805.1 uncultured Pirellulales bacterium
TGCCGCTTTTGACTGAACCAGACTCAGCGGACAAAATGGTTTCATTGGATTTCGATAAAGTTGATATCCGTGTTTTCATTAAGACTATTGGCCATCTCACAGGTATCAATTTTCTGATTGATGACAAGGTAAGCGGGACTGTCACGCTGATTTCTCCGACACAGGTCCGTCTTGCTGAAGTTTATAAGATACTTGAGTCTGTGTTGCAGGTTAAGGGATTCGCCGCTGTACCATCAGGTGCAATCGTCAAAATAGTACCGCGGGCTGATGCTACTAAAAGCAATTTATTAATTCGTGTCGGAAATGATCCAGCATTAATCCCCGCAGATGACAGCCTTGTAACACAGATTATACCACTGCATTTTGCTAATGTCACAGAAATCAGCAGCTTACTTACTCCGTTGGTTTCGGCAGGTGGCAACATGGCAACTTACCCTAATGCAAACACTGTTATTTTGACGGATACATCTTCTAACATTCATCGTATTGTGAAGCTCATTCAGGAGCTTGATATTGAAGGAGCCAAAGACAATATTGTTGTTATTCATCTCAAGTATAGTTCAGCTCAGACTATTAGCGAGCAGATTACACAGATTATACAGCGCAATGCGGTTGCTCCAAGCACAAAAAACATTAGAACTCCATCTCCATCAGATGTTGATACGATGAAGATTTTACCTGATGAAAGGACAAATTCTCTGATTATAGTTACTAATCCTAATGAGATAGAGATGATTCAATCTCTTATAGCCAAATTAGATGTTGAACGTCCACTTGAAGCAAGCAATATACATGTTATCTTCCTTAAACATGCTGAAGCAGCAGAAGTCGAGAAATCGCTTTCAGCGGTATTGACTAAATTATCATCAAGGGTAACTGACAAATCTTCTGAGCTATTTCAGATAACTTCAGATGCAAGTACTAATTCATTAATTGTTGTGGCATCACCTCAGGATTATGAGATTATTGAGAATATGATCGAGAAACTGGATATTGTCCGGGAGCAAGTATTGGTTCAGTTTCAGATTATTGAAGCAACGAATGATGTTTTAAAGGAAATAGGAGTGGACTGGGCAACCCTGGATGAAGCTACAGCCGATAGTGTTCGGGGGTTTGGATATACAAACCTTGGTCCTCGGTTGGAGGCCGTTTCAGGTGACCTCGAAGGTATGGGCGTAGGAGTTTATAAAAAAGTCGGCGCCGATACTGAGATTGGAGCGATTCTCAAAGCTATGGAGAAACATTCGGGGATAAATGTTCTTTCTACGCCACATATACTTACATCAAATCACCAAGAGGCCACCATAATTGTTGCGGACAACGTTCCCTATGTACAACAATCGCGAGTTACTGAGTTTGATCCTGCCACACCGACAGCCATTAGGACTTATGACTTTAAAGATGTCGGAATCGAGCTTAAAGTTGTGCCTCATGTCAGTCAGGGTGAATTTGTTCGCCTTGAGATTATTGCCAGCTTTACCAAACTTATTGAGGGAGCTACTGGATTGAGCAATGAGACACCGACTACCGCTCAACGAAAAGTCAATACTGTTATTTCTGTCATCAGTGGTACAACTGTTGTTATCGGTGGATTGATGCGTGATGATAAGGAAAATGTCGTAAAGAAAGTACCCTTGTTAGGTGACCTTCCCTTGATTGGCGGATTATTTAGAGTAAACAAGGACCGTACTTTAAAGACGAATCTGCTTCTTTTTATCACTCCTCGAGTTCTGGCAGACCAGGAAGACCTTATTGAAATGACTAGATTGAAACAACAGGAATTACAAAGCTCAGAAAAAAAATAACAATAGCTATAGCCAAGGCAAACATTCATAATCATAGATGTAATAAATCAGGTATCTTAATGAAGGCAGAATTAATAGGAAAGATATTATTAGAGCAAACAATGCTTACAGAGCAGCAATTATCTGAAGCACTTTCTTTACAGGTTGGGCAAGTAAAATACCGTAGAATCGGTCAGATACTAACAGAACAAAATTATGTGACTGAAATTGAAGTGTTAAAAGCACTTTCCAAACAATGGGATTTTCCTTATCTGGATAAGTTACCTCAGGATAAATTCGATAAAAAATTGGTTACTAATCTTCCAATTGAATTCCTGAAGAAGCATAAAATTCTGCCTTTAGGTTCGGATAACGGTTCTATAACGGTTGCAGTAGCTGATCCTCTTGATATTATGGCGTATGATGTGGTAGTTAATATCCTTGGCCGCTCGTGTAAAAGAGTTTTATGCCAGTCTTCTGTTATCGAAGACGGCTTGAGCAGATATTTTTATGAAAACGAACATTCGACTTCGCAGAATATAACTGAACTTGATAATAATGAAGAATTTGCCAATATAGCATTGGAATCAGGTACAGAAGACCTTTTGGATCTTGCCAATAGAGCCCCGGTCATAAAACTTGTTAATACGTTTTTCTTCCAGGCTGTCCAGAGTCGCGCGAGTGACATACATATCGAAACATTCGAACAGCAGGTACAGGTTCGTTTCAGAATCGACGGAGTATTGCATAACAAATATACTCTTTCAAAACAGTATGTAGCGGCTCTTGTGTCACGTTTAAAAATAATGGCGAACTTGAATATCGCCGAGCGCAGGCTGCCGCAGGATGGGCGATGCAGAATTAAAATAGGTGAAAAGGAAATAGATGTAAGAGTTTCGACCGTTCCAAATTCAGGTGGCGAGCGTGTTGTACTTCGTCTCTTGGATAGAACCAGCTCAAGTATAGGCCTGGAAGAGCTTGGATTCGCTCGAAAAATAGAAGAACAGTTCAGGAATCTAATACATAAGCCTCATGGCATTATTCTTTTGACAGGACCTACAGGAAGCGGCAAGACGACAACTTTATATGGCGCAATGAGCGATCTGAACACAGAAAAAAGAAATATTATGACCGTGGAAGACCCTATCGAATATCAGCTTCCCGGAGTAGGTCAGATGCAGGTTCAGCCGAAGATTGGTTTAACTTTCGCGAATTCTCTGCGTCATATTTTGCGACAGGACCCTGATGTAATTATGGTCGGAGAAATTCGAGACGTTGAAACAGCACGAATCGCTATCCAGTCCGCTTTGACCGGCCATCTTGTTTTAAGCACTTTACATACGAATGATTCTGCAAGTGCGGTGACTCGTTTGATTGATATGGGAATCGAGCCTTATCTCGTTTGTTCTTCGGTAATTGGAATAATGGCTCAAAGACTGGTTCGGTCAATTTGTCCTGACTGTAAAAAAGCTTATGTCCCCGGTGACGAAGAGAAAAAAATATTCGGTAATACAGATTCCGAGACGGAAATATATGTACTTTATAAAGGTACAGGATGCAAAGAGTGCAATAATACAGGCTATAAAGGAAGAAGCGGTATTTTCGAATTAATGCTCGTAGATGACCAGATAAAAGAGTTGGTAATGAATAATTCGAGGTCGAGTCTTATTAAACAAGCCGCTGTGAAGAAGGGTATGGATACGTTATACGAAGACGGCATCAAGAAAGTAATTGGCGGCCAGACTACAATTGAAGAGGTTCTTCGTGTCACGCAGGATGATACGATTTGATAAAAAAGATAATAAAATATGTCAGTATTCGAATATATAAAATTGAGCGGCGATGGGGCGAGAGTGCGAGGTACTATCGATGCTTCCACGCTTTCTGAAGCCAGAAGGAGACTTCGTTCTGCGGGTGTTCATATAATTGAAATCACAAGCGGACAGCCGCTTGCTCATAACCAGGCTGTTGAAACTTCCTTGTCGTTCGATTTTCAAAGAATCAGGCAAAGGGATGTTACAACCGCTACGTGGCAATTAGCTACGTTGCTTCATGCCGGAATTCCATTGGTACCGGCACTTTCTGCTCTTGTAGAACAATTGGCGGACCAGCCGCTTGCGAGAGTATTTGAAAATGTTAAGAATGAAGTCAACGAAGGTAAATCCCTGGCGGATGTTTTAGAGCGGCATCCTAAAGTATTTTCGGAAATATACATCAGTATGGTTCGAGCGGGTGAAGCAACCGGAACGCTGGAAAATGTTCTTTTAAGATTGGCGGAAATGTCGGAAAAACGCAATAAACTGACAAATAAAGTGAAATCAGCAATGGTTTATCCGTTGTTTATGGCAATTGTCGGAGCGGCGGTTGTCGTATTTATTTTTACGTTTATTATTCCGAGTATTACAAAACTGTTTCTTGAAATGAACAGGGCACTTCCCTGGCCGACTATTATGCTGATGAAAGTCAGTAATTTTATACAGGATTATTTATTGTATTTATTGGTTTTAATCAGCGTATTGATATCGCTTGTCGTTCTCATATTCAGAAACTCTCTTGGACGAAGAATTTGGGATAAATACATTTTAAAATGTCCGCTTTTCGGAAATCTTATACTAAAAATTTCCATATCGAGATTTTCGAGAACATTAGCGGTATTGTTATCAAGCGGCCTGTCAATTGTCGAAGCTCTTGATCTCAGTCAAAGAGTAATTGGTAATTCTGTAATTGCTGATGTAATAGAAGATGCAAAAGCCGCGATAAGCCACGGCCAAAGTATTGCACAGTCTTTCAGAAAAAATGGGATATTTCCTCCTATTGTAATTCATATGATAGCCGCTGGAGAAAAAAGCGGCAGTATTGAAGGTGGTTTATCTAATGTTGCAGATGTTTTTGATAATGAAGTTGAGTCGGCAGTCAAAGCATTAACATCATTACTTGAACCCATTATGATTTTAATATTGGGAGTTATAGTTGGATTTATTGTTTTATCAATTTTGCTGCCGATTTTCGATATTAATCAGGCAATCGCTTAGAAGGAATGCTTTTATGAAGACATTTAAAATTACAAAACGAAATGAAAAAATAAACGGTTTTACATTAATCGAATTAATGGTTGTAATCGTAATTCTTGGAATTCTCGCGACGATAATTACTCCGAAAATTCTGGACAGGCCGGAACAGGCCCGGCGGACCAAAGCGAAAATTGAAATACGAGAATTGCAGTCCACCTTGGCTCTCTTTAAAACCGATACAGGCAGTTTCCCGACTACTTCTCAGGGATTGGAAGCACTTATAACAGATCCCGGCGTGAAAGGTTGGAAAAAGGGCGGTTACCTGGATGGAAATAAAACTCCGGTTGATCCATGGGGTAATCAATATATCTATCTTTGTCCCGGAATAAATGGTTCCGATTATGATTTGGAATCTTACGGAAAAGACGGCGAAGATGGAGGTGTTGATTATAATGCTGATATAGAGAGCTGGAACCTTGATGCAGAGTAATTCATATGCGAAAGTTCAGCAAAGCATTTACACTGATTGAATTGACAGTTGTGATATTTATTATTTCACTGTCACTGGCAATTGCTTTGCCGAAAATTACAAGAGCTTCTGACCCGCAATTTTTACTTCGGGTTAGTACGAATAAAATTGCAAATGTATTAGAATATGCTTATCAGCAGGCGGCGAGTAAGCGATTAACTTATTTTTTAAATATAAATAGTATTAATGGAACTTACTGGATTTCCAGACAAAATAAGTATGACCTGGAAGCAGCGGTAAATGAACAATTAAAACTTGATGGTGTGCTTCCGAAAGGAGTGCACTTTTTAAGTATAAAATTATTCGATGAAAATATTATTTCGCAGGATACGATTGCCATAAGATTGAGCCCGGATGGCTATGCCGATCCAGTGGAAATAGTATTAACTTGTTCGAGCGGTGAAGCAATGAGTATTGCTATTGACGAATATTCAGGCCAGGTTCGGACAAATACATTAGAGGTGATGAATTAGCAATGTGCCAAAATAAGAGAAAAGGTTTTACTTTGATTGAGGTTCTTGTCGCTTTAGCTATCACGGCGATAAGTCTTGTGGCACTTTTGCGTTTACTGGTTACAAATATTAATACGATGGATACCGCAAGCTGTTTATCACGTGCCAGTCTTATAGGAAATACGAAATTGGCGGAAATAGTCAGCGGCGGATATCCGAAAAATGGAACAGAAAGCGGCCGGATTAAATATGAAGATAATAATCTTGTTTTCAACTGGCAGATTAATATAACAGACGAAAAGCCTGAAAAACTTGAAAAGATAAATTTGCATGGATTACGAAAAGTAAGCGTTCGTGTTATGTGGAATCAGGGTAGAAGTGAAAAAGAAATTTCAATGTCAAAGTATATTTGCTCTGGCAAGGAAATTAAGGATACTCTTTTGGCTAATGGCGGTCGTTAGAGATAATAATGAAAAATATTATTAGAAAAAAACAAAGTGCTTTTACTTTATTGGAGATTCTCGTTGCTCTTAGCATCGCGGCTCTGATTATGGGTGCGGTATATGGCAGCTACAGGGCAACTGCGAAGTCTATATTGCATTGCAAGCCGAAAAGCATTTTAGAACAACAGGCAAGATTGTTCCTGCAGAGACTTACAAGTGAACTTCGATGTTCTTACCCCGGGAACTTAAATTCATTAAGTGACATGCCAATAAAAGAAACTTTAGTTCCGGAAAATTTCAAAAAGAAGGAATTTTCATTGTTTTTGAGTGATGGAGTTTCCAGCGGTAAAGTGTTTCTGCGATTTGTTACATCGTCGTTTACATCAAGTCCATACCAGAATACTGGAGGACTTGCGATAGTAAGTTACAAACTCGATAAATCCGGAAAAGTATTGTTGCGTAATGTGAGTACATATATTAAAGGTTATGAACTTGACGAAACCGAATATCAATGGAAGCCTGTTTTATCGAATGTAAAAAATATGAAATGTGAATTTCTTGAAAATGAGAAATGGCAGGAAAACTGGAAATCCGCAGAGTCAAATGTTTTACCGAAAGCAGTAAAAATAACCCTGGTTCTCGATGATGGTCAAACAGGACCTGTTACATTCGAATCATGTGCGGATATTATGTGCGGCATGTTTCAAAATTCGGAAACGATAAAGACGAAGACGATTGCGTCAGATATGTAATAAAAAATATGATTGGAATTTCAATAAAACAGAATATAAAAAGAAATTGCAGGCATGGTTTTGCTTTGATTGGTGTATTGCTGATTATCGCTTTACTGGCGGCGTTTATCATTGAGTTTAATTACGAATCAAGGATAAAGCTCCATCTTGCGGATAACTACAATCGCTCGAATCAGGCTCTTAACAATGCCGATGCGGGAATCGCAATCGCAATCGCCGCTTTAAAGCAAAATGATACTTTATTAACTAACGACAATACACGTTCGATTTTCACAGGTTCGTTGGAAATTCCGATTGAAGATGGAACCTGTACTATTTCCATCGCGGAAGAAAGCGGCAAAATTAATATCAATGCTCTTTGCACGCCGGATGGCAAGATAATACAAAGCAGAGTAGAGCAACTCTTGAGATTGATAGATAATATGAATAAGCAGTCCGGCAGGGATACGCCAATCAGTTATAGTATTGTCCCGGCGATAATCGACTGGGTCGATTCCGATGATGATGTCACTATGCTGCCATTTATACGAGGACAAAATTCAGGTGCGGAAACTAATTATTACCAGAAATTGAATGAACCATATCATTGTAAGAATGCGACATTCGATGTATTAAGTGAATTGCTGCTTGTCAAAGGTATGACAAAAGAATTATTTTATGGCCGCTCTGAAAATGTAAATACGAGCGTTAAATCATTACCTGGAATTGGTCAGTATTTAACGATTTATGGCGATGGGAAGATAAATATTAATGAAGCTTCGTCGATGGTTATCCAGAGTCTTTCGGAGAATATGAGTCAGCCGCTGGCACAAAACATTGTTGAACAGCGTCAGTTTAGACGATATTTAAATATCGAACAGTTAAAACAGGTTCAGGGAATGACATCTGAGGTTTATGATGAAATATCTCCGGCGATTACTGTGAAAACGAAAGATATTTATTATATAGTTACGGCTAAAGGTGTCGTCGAAGATTTCGAACAAGTTGTGAAAGTTGTATTAAGAAAAAATCCATCAACTTCGAATGTTGATGTTTTAATGCGTTTTGAATCGTAATGATTTCTAAAAGGTAATATAAAGTGAAACGAACAATTGGTATTGATATTAATAAATACTATATAAGCCTTGCACAAATAAGCTGCAAGCGGGGCAGGTATTACCTTGAAAAATGCTATGTTCATCGAATATCGGATGGTGACTCTTCGAATCTTCCTGATGCCAGTGAGATTCAAGCTATTATTAAAGAAAAAATCACAAGTGAAAAATTCGATACAAAATCGCCTATAGTCATGTCCATGCCATTCGGCAGAGTATTTTTTCATAATTACAAAACGGAATTCTCATCTGATAAAGATATCGAGCGGCTGTTGAAATACGAACTGGAAGATGATTTTCCGGTTCCATTCGAAGACCTTGTTACAAATATTTGCGGTCGTCGCGATATAAGTGAGAATAAAAAGGAATTTCTTATAGGTGCGGTCAGCCGTTCCGAACTTCAGAATTGGACTCAAATTGTTAATGAAACGGAATTAGACTGTTCCATTGTGACTTCAGATATTAATGCGTTATATGCCGCAACAAAGCTGAATCATGATTTTAACAATGAAGAATCTTCAATTATAATGCAAGTTGATAATTCAAGAGTGATTCTTGGAGTATATCAAAATGATGTTTTAATCTCTGTAAGATATATCGATAATATCAAAACGGATGAAATGGCATCTTTCTTAAGTCGGGAGATCGTTTTAACTTTGAAGTCTTATTCTGATACGAATATTTCTCAGCCATCGAAAATATTTATCAATGGGAACCATAATCTTGTACTGAATATCAAAAAGGAATTACCAAAAGAAATTAACTCTGAGATTATTATATCCGACCCATTTGCACAAATAATAGATGGATCGCGGCAAAAGAAAAATAATAAACTTATTATCGCAATCGGATTGTCACTGATTGGCCTTGAATCATCTGAACATGTATTTAATTTTCTCGCCGCTGATAAAGCCGAAGCAGTTCAGAAAATCAGGAAAAAACGAAGTGTTTTTAGTTTTGCCGCACTTCTTGTTATTGTTGCCGTGTTATTGCTGGTCAATTTCTTTATTCAGCTCAAAGGATTGGAAAAAGAAAATACAAACCTGGAGAAGCAAATCAGGAATGTATTTGTAAAAACTCTTCCTGATGAGAAAAAGATTGTTAATGAACTTGCGCAGATGAATGAAAAATACAGCCAACTCGAGAAGGAATACAAAGTAATAGCATCTGAAATAGTTGACAGAGTTCCGGTTATAAAGATTCTTGAAAATATAAGCAAAACAATTACACCTGATATGCAAGTTGGAGTAACCGGTATTTCAATGACTCCCGATTCTGTACTGTTCAGCGGAATTGTTCCCGATTTCGAAACAGTGGATGAAGTAATCGCGATATTACAGAAAGTAAAAGAATTCAAATCCGTGGAAATTCAAAATGTTGATTTGGAAAAGCAGACAAATAACGTGCTTTTTAACCTGTCGATTAAAATTGATAAGGATAATTAATAAATAAAATGAGTTTAATATCAAGAGAAAAACTGGTTGTTATTATTGCCTTCGCCTGCATTGCTATACTTGTGGCTTTTCAGGTATTTATGAGGCCTGCGCTCAATCGTTCGAGCAGATTGAAACAGGTCATTCCAGAAAAGAAAGCACTCCTTTCTGAACTGCAATCAAAAAGCAGAGAATACAGTTCTCTCAGAGAGCAATTGGAACAAATTCGTTCGAAGATAAAAAATCAGCAGAAAGATAAAAAAATACTTTCTTCTATCGAGCAAATACAGAAAGATTGCGGCCTGACAAGAAACGTTGCTAACGTGACACCGTCCACAATTCCGATTAGTGACGAATATGAAAAAACTAATGTTGAGGTTAAATACGGAGCAGTCACATTAGACCAAATAGTCCAATTCCTGCTGAAAATAGAATCTTCAGACTTGCTGATTGGTATTAAATCTATGGAAATCAAACG
>CAZMPL010000113.1:0-9904 GCA_964567805.1 uncultured Pirellulales bacterium
GCTTATATAACCTTCACTATCAATGAAAGTATCGCTATTTGTAAAAGTCATAGCAGTGACATTATCGCAAAGCAAGTATTCATTACCGCCAGTTATCAGGTACAACTTTTTGTCTGCACTTCTGTAATCATATGTAATGTTTTCACCACCTGATGTTTGGAATATACATTGATTGCTCGGAGCGTTCGGTTCAACAGCATCAGCATAAACCATTTTTGCTGTGCGAAGCTGAGTAGTTATCCTGCATAGAGCCTGTCTTGCGCTATTGATTGTCTTGAACATGTCTTCATTTTCAGTGTAGTTCATTATCGAGCTTTGAAAAGCTAACGCGACTGCTGTGAGTAAAATACCTGATATCGCAAGGGCAATTAAAAGCTCTACAACTGTAAAACCGGATTTATTTTTTGTGTGCAGCATTTGTATTACCCTTTAATATCTTGCGCGTAGCCAGCTCGAAGAACATATTTCTTCAGAGTTATTCAAAACTTTCACAGTAATCCTAACGAAATTCGAACTATGGTCGGTTACAACCTGATCAAAATCCGATGGATTAACATTTTCGACGGTAACCTGCTGAGTAAATGTTGTAAAATTACTTAGCGTATTTCTTCCCGCGTCAATAGGCGGCGAAAAACTTGCACCATCAAAATCATCCAAGTCATCATAAACAGCCAGAGTTTCACCTGAATCGGGCCCGAAAACTGTTGTTCCTGGAACCGGAGTAACAACAGCCGGATCGATAACAGGAACCATCGCGGAAAGCTCTTTTATCTGTTCGAGCAGAAACTCCGCCGTAGATAATTCTGTTCCCACGCCGTTAGCCTGCGAAAAAGCGCCATTGGATCCGACCAACGCGGCGATAGCAAGACCAACCAGTATTACCGCAATCATTACTTCGATGAGCGTAAAACCTTTTTTGTTTTTTGTATTTCTCATCTTAAATCCTTTTCTCGTATTACGTTTAATATTTACTCACTAAACTTACTTCCATATTATTTACCAGTGACGAGATTGGACATTCTGAATATCGGAAGAATAATACTCATTGCAATAAAACCAACAAGCACACCCATACAAACAATCATTATCGGTTCGATCATGGATGTTACAGTTTTTATAACTGTCTTTAATTCTCTCGCATAGAAACTCGAAACGTCTCTCAAAACGTCACTCATTGTTCCGGAATCTTCGCCGCTTCGTATCATTTGAATAACACCACTCGGCATCAGTTTAAACTGGCTAAGACTTGAAGCGATTTTTTTCCCCTGCCGAACTTCTTCATGTACACCAAGCCACATATTTTTATAAAGTACATTACCTGCTATTTGCGCAGTTATGGAAATTGTATTCAAGATTGGAACACCAGCTCTTGTAAGAACACCCATCGTGTGCAGTGACCTTGTAATATACAAACTGCGGCACAATGTTTTAATCAAAGGTAATGTTAATTTTGTTTTATCCCACCAATATCTTCCCACTGTTGTTCCTGTAAAATACCAGAAACCCCAGAACATGCCTCCTATCGCAGGAACAAGATAGTACCAGTAACCGCGTAAAAAGGCACTGCTGGCCATTAAAACTTTAGTCGGACCGGGTAAATACTTTTCTTTTCCGGCGAATATCGCTGTAAATTTAGGCAAAACAAAACACAATAAGAATGTAGTTACCGCAACAGCCATTACTGCAATAATAATCGGGTAAACCATTGCACCTTTGACCTGTGAACGAGTATCAGCTTCAGAATCCAGATATTCGGCGAGCTTTTGCATCATGTCACTAAGAGAACCGCTTATTTCAGCAGCCGCTATCATATTAATATACAGTTCGCTGAAAGTATGCGGATGCTCAGCCAATGCCTGCGAAAAACTCTGACCGGCCTCGATTCGATTCTTCAGATCCATTATAATGGCTTTGAATTTCATATTATCATTTTGCTCTGCAATCGATTCGAGAGATTCCTGAAGACTGATACCAGCGCGAACCATTACCGCAAGCTGGTTTGTAAAGTTCAGAATATCTTTTCTGCTCGGTCCGAACTCAACTCTAAAACCTTTTATCTTATCTATTGCTTTCGATTGTGTATTTGCAGCCTTGTTCGGTTGTCTTAATACGGATGCAGATTCTGGGTTACCCTGTTCCTGCTGAAAAACAGGACGCGAGTTGCGTTTCTTTTCAGCTACCGCAGTAGCGCTTTTCTGATTACGTAAACTATCTTCAAACATGAGTAAATGCTCCAATTATTTACTTTGTGCCTTTTATTTAGCCATGGCACTTTCAGGTTTCTGAACAACATCGAAATCATCAACAGGAATAAGTGTTTTTTCCATTTTCGCCGGATTACTCGAGCGCATAATAGCTTCTTCTCTGTCAATATAACCCTGGAAATAAAGATCGGTAATACTATTATCAAGATTTTGCATACCTAATCTTCGAGAGGTTTCAATTATGTTTGGTATTTCAAATATTCTGTTTTCACGAATGCAGTTTCTTACAGCCGATGTGCAAAGAAGAATTTCAATGCACGGAACCATGCCAGGCTCGTCAATACGTTTGAACAATGTCTGGGATACAACAGCCTGAAGAGTATTCGCAAGCATGGTTCTAATCTGATTTTGCTGTGCCGCGGGATAGATATCCACGATACGTTCGATTGTCTGAGCCGCATTTATTGTATGCAGAGTACTAAAGACAAGGTGTCCTGTTTCCGCGGCGGTTATTGTCGAGCCGGTAGTTTCAAGGTCTCGCATTTCACCAACCATTATAATATCAGGGTCCTGACGAAGTGCGTGTTTAAGACCGGAAGCGAAAGAAGGACAATCTGCTCCAATCTCGCGCTGCTCAATCATACATTCCTTATTCTCTATCATATATTCGATAGGATCTTCCATAGTAATGATACGTTTACAGAATTTTGAGTTAATCAACTCAACCATTGACGCAAGTGTTGTACTTTTACCTGAACCGGTAGGACCTGTTACAAGTACAAGACCTCTTGGTAAATCCGTGAGTTCTTTTACAACAGGAGGCAAATGCAGATTATCGATATTCGGAATCTTATTTGGAATTACCCTGAATGAAATCGCTATTGAGTCACGCTGATAGTGAGCATTAACACGAAAACGATGGCCGTCATCGATGCTTGTCGAGAAATCCAGGTCCTTGTTTTCTTCAACCTTTTTGAATTTCTCAGGTCCAACCATAGATAATACCATTTCTCTTGCGTCTTCGTTGCTTATTGGCGGAAAATCAAGCTCGACAAGTTCGGTATTTCTTCTCAAAACCGGAGGCATACCTACATTTATATGCAAGTCGCTGGCATCATTTTCAATTACATCTGCCAATATATTTTTTATATCTATCATTTAATGCTCCTTTCTGAGCGTAAATTTAAACAATCCTACTTAGACATTTTTAAGGTAGTTTCCACACCTTCCATTTCGAGAGTAACATTGTCTTTGTCTATTTTCTTTACCACAAAATCTTCTATGGCATCACCTTCATAAAGAATTTTATTATTGATCATGCAGCAAACTCCTTTTTCAGACTCCATAGTACTATAGAGTTTCAAATCCTTGGCTTTAATCTTAATCTGTTCCCTTACCATCATTTCAACATTTATTGATGGACGTTCATTATTAGAATTTTCATTTATCTGGTTAATAAATGATTCAAGTTGAAAAGGATTTTTTACAAGCTCACTAACATCTACCTGGAATACATCTGAAAACTCATAGAATTTGTTCACAATTTCATCCATCCTGCCAAGCATATCCTGCTTTATTCCGGTAATTGAGGCAATAGCTTTTTCTATCTTAAGTTCTTCAGTATCAACTGATTGTTGTGCTACAGCCGCTTGAGGTGCACTCTTTTTAATCATTATACCAAGACATATCAGGCCTATGATAAAAAGAACACCGAGAAACATTGTACTCCTGCGCACATCTTTCTCTTTTGTCGCTACTGTTAAGTAATCCTTTTCTTCCTTCTGTACTGTGTTAGCTTCTTGTTCGGCAGGAAGTTCCTGATTAGGATCTCGTAAATAGTTCAACATATCAATGCTCCGTTCTCGTTATTTCAAAATTATATATTTTCGTTCTGGAAAAATATACTTACTATAAAATCCGCTGAAATCATACCTTCAATGGTATTCTTCTTTTTCAATTCAAGCTCACGAAGTTTCATAATTCTCGGAAGCTTTTCGATTTCAAGCAGGAAAGAATAGAAAGAACTGAAGTTTCCCTCAAGCTCCATTTTCAAAGGCTGCTCAACATAACCGCTGTTATCCTTTTTGGAAAGAGTTCTGATTGTTTTAGGTTTCAGTCCTTCTTTCTGTGCAATGACGGTTACTTGTTCGAGAACTTCATGAATTTGACTTGAAGGAGGAAGCTTGCTTTCAAAAAATTGTATTGCTTCCTGTAATTTTTCAAGCTGTTTATTGATATCTTCAGCAGCTGCTGTTGCTTCCTGGAATTTCATAAGCTGTTCCATTTTAGCTTCAACTTTTGCCTGTTTTTCAGCTAAATCTTTGTTTGCAGGTTTTATCATATACTGATAACCAACTGCGCCAAGACCAACCAGTAAGATGAGAAAAACGAATTTTCTAAAATTGCTATTCATTGTTTTATCCTTTATACAAAATATTTATATTCCAATAAGAATTTCAAACATGTATTTTTTAGAAATTCCAGACTGTACCTTCAGCTTTCCCCCTGATATCTTCTACATCTTCTTTGGAAAGATGAACGTCTTTCTTGAGCATAGCAGTAAGTTTGAATCTTCTGAACGCAGTCTCTTCGACTTTATACTCTTTCGATTCGACAAGAGCTACGTTATCAAGCAGATTAGAAACCGAAAGTTTCTTGATATATTCTGCAACCTGAAGATCACTTGTAGCTACTCCTTCTATATTAATATTAGTCTCAAGAAGTTGTTCCATCGAAAGTCTTTCCTGAGAATCCTTTGTTCCTGTCTGTGTTGCCTGAAATTTGCTAACAGATGATTGAACTGTATTCTTAGGTTCTTTCTGCATAAAATTCAAATCCATCAGTGACACACCTGAAGGCAGATTATTGGTCAAAGCCGCAAGCAAAATACTTCTTGGAACTGGTTCGAGAAGCTCTGCTGTAGTAAGAGCTGTTTTCATCATTTCTTTTCTTTTTGTCTGAAGCTCTTCCAGTTGTTTCATTGTTTCCTGAGTTTGCGCCATTCTCTGGTTTACCAGGTTTTCTTTTACTGTACATGCACGCTGACGAATTTTGATAGTGACAAATGAACCTCCAAGTGCAACCAGTACCGCTAAAAGCAATACAATATATATAAGGTTCATTTTTCTGGATTCGTTATTTTGTACATAATCATCAGGTACGAAATTTATATTAACCATTTTAGACCTTCCTCCTCATTTGGTTTTAATCCTGTTGCTATGGCAGGCTCAGGCCGAATGCAATCGCCCAATTATCCTGGTTATTTCTTCTATCTATAGGATTTCCTGTTATTTTATTTTTATTTTTATCTTCTCTCGACTTACGATATGGATCTGCGGTTTCCGCCGCGGCAAGACAATCTCCTACCTGTGCAGGCATTTCCATTTTTTTGGCAATTTCTGCACATAAGTCTCTGTCTTCTGTTCGGCTGGAAAGAAATATCAATCTGTCTATCTGGAAGTTATTGTACATCGACGAGAACTGTCTTTTAGCACTGGTAAGTTCCATGATTAATCTTGTAATCGCGGATTCATCTCCCTTATGACTGTTTCCGACTGGTATTGTACGTGCAAAAAGCAGATTCTTATAGCGGCATATTACTATGTTTGTGCAATCACTTTCGATATCAATAAGCATTACTACAGATTCGATATCAGATTGCCTGCGTCCGAAGAATCTTGTATAGCAATTTACAAGTGCGACCGGCCATATATTCATGGATTTGATAGCAAGACCGGCTTTCTCATAAATAGCAAGATGACGCTCAATGACATCTTTCTCGGTTGCCAGAACCAGAATATTATCATCAATTGTCGGAAAATATTTAATCATAATATTAGACTGTTCGGATTCGAAAGGAAGCTTTTGTTTTATCTTTGAAAAGATAGTATTTTGCAATTCGTTTTCATTTGCTGCTTTTGGCATTTTCATAAGCTCGATAAAAACATTCTTGGCTGGCATTGACGCAACTACATCCTTATTTTGAAAATTTCCGGATGATAACCATTGACGAATAGTATCAATCGCCCATCTTTGCCAGTTGCCTCCTCCTGCTTGAATATCTTTCGGACAAATATCGCTGAATCCTGCTACCAATCCCGCGCTTTTACCCTTATTTTCAAGCTGAACCATTTTTAGACTATCATCACTTATGTCGATTCCAATCGGGTATGAAAGTTTTTTCAAAAGGCCAAACATCTTTATTATTTCACCAAAAAATACCTTTCTTCGTTCGGTCCCAAGGACCTTCTCCCTGGGCGTTCCCAAGGCTTTACAACTAAAATATATGAAATAGTCCTTGTATTAGCCAAACGCTGTGCAAAAAATTTCATCCCGTTTCGTAGTAAATAATAAGGATATTTACAAACATCCTATATTAAATTCATTGATAATATTGTTAATGTGATAGATATTGATTATTTATGAAAAAATAAAAATAAAAAATCTTGAAGAATTTTTTGGAAGCATGGAAAATTTTTAGTATAGTAAGTCATCATAAACAGGCCGCTTGAGTAGAAAACGGCTAATTCTCGTTCTTAGTAGCGAAGCTCCGTTTCGCAGAGTAGAAAAGGAAAAATTAAATATGAAAACATTTAAATTCTGTCCTTCCTGTAAATCGGATGATGTAAGCTTTGACGGCGTAAAAGAGTTTAAGTGCAACGCTTGTTCTTTTACATATTTTCATAATACAGCAGCAGCGGCCGCGGCTATACTGGAATATGATGGAAAAATTCTTTTTATAAGAAGAGAAAGAGAACCGCGTAAAGGTAAGCTTGACTTGCCGGGAGGCTTTATCGACCCGAACGAATCCGCTGAAGATGGTTTAAACAGGGAATTGCAGGAAGAACTTGGAATCACTCTCGATACAATGAAATATATTGGCTCAGCCCCTAATGTTTATAAATATAAAAATGTGACTTACAATACCTGTGATTTATTATTCTATTCCAAAATCGAAACAATACCCACTAAATTAGATAAATCAGAAATTGCGACTTTAGAATTGCTTAATCCTTCTAAAATTAATAAGAATGACATTGCTTTTATATCAACTCAAATAGGGCTGGAGCTTCTAAAAAAGTGTAAAGTTATCTAATCAGAACCTAATGCGATTCGCAAAACTTCCCTGGTATTTTTTACGAATTTGAATTGCATTTCTTTTTTCGCTTCCACCGGAACTTCAGTCATGTCTTTTTTATTTCTCGCGGGAAGAATAACAATTTTTATTCCCGCTTGTTTAGCCGCGAGTATTTTTTCTTTCAAGCCGCCTATCGGCAATACAAGTCCGCGCAAAGTAATTTCACCTGTCATTGCTACATCTGGACGAGTTGGTTTACCAAGTAATAGACTTACCAGCGAAGTAAATATCGCAACTCCGGCACTTGGGCCGTCTTTCGGTATCGCTCCCGCCGGGACATGAATATGATAATCATTTTTATTGAATTGTTCTGTTTCAATATTTAGTACTTTTGCATTCGCCTTGACTACAGAAAACGCGGCCTGTGCGCTTTCCTTCATAACGTCACCAATCTGACCTGTAAGCTGTAACTGTCCCTTGCCCGGCATGAAAGCCGATTCTATGAAAAGAATTTCACCACCTACCGGCGTAAATGCCAGAGCGGTTGCAACGCCCGGTATTCCGGTACGCAGAGCCAGTTCGGATTCGAAATCAACCGGACCTAAAATTTCCGATAGTTCTTTCACTGAAATGATTTTCTTTCCCTTTTTGCCTTTCGCTATTCCCGTAGCTACGGACCTGCAAACAGAAGCCATGTTTCTTTCGAGATTTCGCACACCGGCTTCTCGAGTATAACCACGAATAATAGTAAGCAGAGCTTCATCTGTAATCGAACAGCAGCCTTTTTTCAACCCGTGCTCTTTTAACTGGCGGGGAATGAGATACGTTTTTGCGATTTTTAGTTTTTCAGTTTCGGTATAACCCGGTATCTCGATAATTTCCATCCTGTCGCGCAAAGCTGGAGGAACCGGCTCGATATAGTTAGCCGTACCAATGAACATAACCGAAGATAAATTAAACGGCTGGTCGAGATAGTGATCGGAAAAACTGAAATTCTGCTCAGGGTCAAGTACTTCAAGAAGCGCACTTGCCGGATCGCCTCTAAAATCATTACCGGTTTTATCCAGTTCATCGAGCATAAATACAGGATTCTTGCTTTTGCATTTTCTCAATTCCTGTAAAATTCTACCGGGTAAAGCACCAATATATGTTCTTCGATGTCCCCTGATATCTGCTTCGTCCCGGATTCCGCCAAGTGAAATACGTACGAATTTTCTTCCCATTGCTCTTGCGATAGATTGTCCGAGCGAAGTCTTTCCAACTCCCGGCGGGCCAATGAAACAAAGTATCGGGCTTTTTCCTTTTGGATTAAGCTTACGTACGGCAAGAAGTTCGAGAATACGTTTTTTTACTTTTACAAGGTCGTAATGATCCTGGTTAAGTATTTTTTGAGCTTTGTTTATATCAAGCCTGTCTTCTGTCTGAATCGACCAGGGTAATTCACAAACCCAGTCAAGGTACGTCCTGATGACACTATACTCCGGCGAAGCGGGTGGAATTTTACTCAACCTGTCCAATTCCCGCATAGCTTCGGCTTCCACTTCACGCGGCATTTTTGCTTTTTTAATATTCTGCTGAACTTGCTTAATTTCGTCGCTGGAAGAATCTTTTTGTCCAAGTTCGGTTTGAATTGCCTTTAACTGTTCCTGCAGAAAATATTCTCTTTGACTTTTATCAATAGAACTTCTGACTTGTCCCTGAATTTTATTGCTCAGTTCAAGCACTTCGAGTTGTTGCGCCAAAGCAAATGAAATCTGTTCGAGTCTTTTCGCGGCATCCAGTTCTTCGAGCAATTCCTGTTTCTTCGCGATATCAACATTCAGATTAGCAGCAAGAAAATCAGCCAAAGCCACTGGATTCTCTATATTTTCCAGAAGTACCGAAGCTTCTTCAGGAACGTTCGGACTCAACGCGATTACCCGCCCCGCCGCGTTGCGAACATTTACCATAAGCGCTTTCAACCGCTTGGTCATTTTTATATTCGTAGCAAGATACTCGACCTTAGCTTTCATATAAGGTTTGGTCGAGACGATTTTCAGGATTTTAAAACGGGAAATACCATGAACTACTATATGCATCGGTCCCTGGGGAAGCTTTATAACCTTTAGTACAGAAACAGTTGTTCCTATTGAATACAAATCTTCATAACTCGGTGAATCAGTATCAGGTTTTTTCTGAAGGAGTAATCCTATTGCGGAATCGTTTTCAGAAACATCCGAGATTAGCGTTCGGCTCTCTTTTCGTCCAATCGCCAGCGGCGTAACCGTACCGGGATAGACCACTACATTGCGAACAGGAAGGATTCCGATTACGTCCGGCTGCTTAGCTTTGCGATTGGGCTGCAGCTTACTATCACTTCCATATAGATACGAACCTATATTTATTGAATCTTCATCATGCATATGATACATTACGCTGTTATCCAGCGAAAACAAATTTTCTTCTATTCTTATCATGTTTAGTTCTGAGTTTTTTCCGTTATGTAATACTTATTATTCAGAAAACGTAACCATTCACGGCAAATACGACTTTGTCATTCCCGCGAAGGCGGGAATCCATATTTGTTTATTTCCTGCCAACAGGCAGGTCTGGATTCCGCAACAAGTGCGGAATGACAATCGTG
>CAZMPL010000114.1:0-8799 GCA_964567805.1 uncultured Pirellulales bacterium
TTTTTTAACCTGAATCTCGCATTATATAGTAAAGGGTCAAAAATATAGGAGTCAACTGTGGAACCTGGAATTAAGGATATTGAAGTAATTTATCACGCTGCTCTTGAAAAAAAGCCTGGACAAGAACGAATTGCATATTTGAATGCTGCATGTGGCGAAAATGCCGTTCTGCGTGCTCGTGTTGAAGCTTTACTTAAGGCTAATGAAGAAGCTGGCAACTTCTTGGAGAGTCCGGTGTTTCAGTCAGACATTACTCTATGTACATCACCTCTTATCGAAGGTACAGGCATAATTATTGGACGATATAAGCTATTAGAAAAGATCGGCGAAGGCGGGATGGCTGTAGTTTATATGGCCGAGCAGCAGGAGCCGATACGCCGCAAGGTAGCCCTCAAGATTATCAAGCTGGGTATGGATACACAGCAAGTAATCGCCCGTTTTGAGGCGGAAAGACAGGCTCTTGCTATAATGGATCATCCTAATATCGCCAAAGTCTTTGATGCTGGTGCAACGGAAACAGGCAGGCCATATTTCGTAATGGAACTGGTAATTGGTGTCTCAATCACAGAATACTGCGACAAAAACAATCTGAGTATTAAAGAACGATTGGAATTGTTTATCAAGATATGTAATGCTGTTCAGCATGCACATCAAAAAGGCATTATCCACAGGGATATTAAGCCTTCTAATATCATGGTCACACACCATGACGGCAAACCTGTGCCCAAAATCATTGATTTCGGAATTGCAAAGGCAATAAATCAAAAACTAACTGAAAAGACACTCTTCACCAAATATGCTCATATCATTGGAACACCAGAGTATATGAGTCCTGAACAGGCAGAATTAAGTGATTTGGATATCGATACCCGCTCTGATATTTATTCACTTGGCGTTTTACTTTATGAATTGCTCATTGGAACACTTCCTTTTAGTGAAGAACAACTTCGCAAAGCTGGCTATCTTGAAATGCAGAGGATAATCCGGGAGGAAGAGTCGACCAAGCCATCTACAAAGTTGAGCACTCTAGGCCCGACGTTAATTGATATAGCCAAGCATCGCAGATCCACTCCTGATCTTTTAAAGAAAGCAATCAGAGGAGATCTGGATTGGATAGTAATGAAAACTTTAGAGAAAGACCGTACCCGACGATACGAAACAGCTAACGGGCTGGCGATCGACATCCAGCATCATCTCGAGTGCGAACCTGTCCTTGCCCGTCCTCCCAAGACTATATATCTGATACAGAAATTCCTTCACAGACATCAATCACAGACTGTTACATCACTCGTGATAGCGGTTTTGATTGTTTTTTTGATAGCCGTTATCTCACAATGGAATCAGGACCGAAGCCTTCGCGATGAAAGTATATTGTTTCAAGCTCGTGAATCTTACATCAAAGGAGATCGTAAAAAGGCTCTATATTATATTGAACTAATATTCCATAGTAACTATTATGGGTCTGAGGCCCAGCTTCTTTATTCCAGCATTTTAGTTGATGATGGTCTGCGTAACGATGCTATGGCCATACTGGAAAACCTTCTATATGCACAGCCAGAAATTGCGGGTGCTGCTCATGCCCTCATGGCCAGAATTCTTTTGGAAAGTGGATCAGCCAACGCAGAGCAACTTAAAGAAATTGATGAGCACCGCCAAAAGGCCGAGGACTTGCTTCCGGAAACTGCTGAAGCATACTTCCTCCGAGCTTTGACGTCTATCACGATAAAAGAGAAGTTCGAGTTTCTTAATAAGGCCTTACGCATAGATCCAAGACATTATGAATCTCTGCGTTTGCGTGCTTTCACATACTATGCATCAAGGAAATATAAAGAGGCAGAACATGATGCATGGGCCATGATCGTACTTAGACCTAATCCCCTGGGCTATTCACTACGTGCGAAAGCACTGAGTGAATTAGGTCAATATAAGGAAGCTATTGACGATTATAAAAGTGCTATCGAGCTTACAACTGAACAAGATATACAACTCACAAAATTATATGAAGAATTATGTGCAGTGTATTTGAAACTAGGTGAATATGAAAAAGTTGTTTCACAGGCAAGAGAATTCTTAAATTTATTTCCAGATGAAACTATTCTCAACTTCAGAATTTTTTGCGCTCTGACTGCTCAGGGCAATTATGAAGAAGCTGATGCTATGTTCTATCAAATAATCAGTTCCGGCAATGAAGCCCGTGTTCAATTTAGGAACTTGTGTTCAAAATACATCTTTGATTCTTTAGGTGCTAATCTACAATGGCATCCGGTTGATAAAGAACCTGAAGGTGCGGCTTTCCTACCGATGCTGGAAGCTGAAGAAACCTATCAGCGGTTGTCGGCCAAAGCTGAACGACTGATTTGTGATGGTTTTACAGGTCGCTGGTCACCGGATGGGACAAAGCTGGCCTTTAGTGCTGGTGTTCAAGGCTACAGCGGCTTGGCAATTTATGATACCACAACGAAACAGACTGAACTGCTTATTGTCCCCGGCAAGGATCCGAGATGGTCTTTGGATGGTAAATACATTGCCTTTGTTCGAGATTGTCAGTTTCTACAGATCTCAGAATTTATCACAACTGAGCGAGAGAATCAGCCTCGTTTGTTAGCAGATGAAGAAGTCTGGATTATAAAATCTGATGGTACAGAGCCTAAGCGCCTTGATCATGGAGGCTGGCCATGCTGGGGTGATGATTCAAAAACAATCTACTATCACTCACGTGTTGATAAAATGTTATGTTCCATCTCAATAGAAGAACCAAATTCTGAACCTAAACAGATTATGGCATGCTCAAGTTCATATCCAACTATATCACCAGATGCTAAGCAAGTAGCATATCTTGAAGGTACGTCTCTAAAAGTAAAGGATCTTGTTTCACAAACTGTTATAATCGAGTTTCCTGTGCTTTTCGAAACTTGGGGTGGGCCAGAATGGTCTTCAACAGGTAAAGAACTATGCTTGGCTGGTCGTGGTAGAAACGATGACGAGATTGGTCTATGGATCTTTAATTTCGATACCGTTGAACCTGTCAGAATTTTGGGGGGGCGAATTGTTTTTGGGTCATGGTCTACAAATGGACTAAAGCTCGTTTTCCATCTTGGCCCACCTTACTTTGAGTTTTGGGCTGTTAATCTTAATCCGAATATCTCAACCATTGAGCTGCTTGGACCTGGTCAAACTCTTGAGGAATACTATAGTGAAATGATTGAGGTCTATACCCGCAGGATCGAGTTTGATCCGAACGACGCTTACTCCTACTCCAGCCGAGCCCAGTACTTTGGCTACTTAAGTGAACAAGAAAACGCTAATGTTGACATGCAGGAATGGTCAAATATTCTCAGTCAAAGTTGGTCTTCCAATCATAGGTTTGGTAAGGCAGAGAATCTTAATTTGGTTATCAATACAGATGCAGATGAATTGTTGCCATTACCATCAATAGATGATTTGTATTTATTTTTTAATCGTCGTAACACCAAGGGTATTGTTGAGAAGTGGTTAGCAAGGCGAGACAATAAGGATGACCAATGGAAAACAGCAGAGACATTTACATATCCAAGTCCAGAAATAATTATAGCAGGTATTACAACTGCAGATGGTTTGGAGATGTATTTTCATTCGTTAGGTGAGGATGGTAGTAACGATATTTTTGTTAGAAAACGGGAGACTGTTAATGATGAATGGGGTGAGCCGATAAACCTTGGACCTGTAGTGAATAGTTCAGCTTGTGAAATGTCTCCTGCAATTTCCCCCGATGGTTTGGAATTATACTTCTCAGATTATTATACTGCCATTCGTCCTGGTGGATGTGGAAAACAAGACCTTTGGGTGACAAGAAGAGCAACAAGAGACGATCTCTGGGGTAAGCCTATTAATTTAGGTCCCACTATTAATAGTTCCTATAGTGAAGGCAGTCCAAGTTTGTCGGCTGACGGTCTGATTCTTCTCTTTGGTTCTAATCGGCAGAGAGGTATGGGCAACTCTGATTTATATATGATGAGGCGTGCAAGTCTTTATGCTCCCTGGGAAAAGCCTGTGAATCTTGGTCCACGCATAAATACTCCGGCAGGAGAATATTACTCTCATCTTTCTGCTGACAACACAACACTATATTGGGAATCTGATAGACCCGGTGGTCATGGAGATTTAGATATATGGCAGATATCAATCATCTTTGCAAAAAATGACAATAATAAAAGTGATCCAAACAGTGATATTTTAAAAGGAGTCTTATCCGAATAAACTAATTAAATTGCATTGTGTAATGCTGTGAAAAAAAGCAGCCGATGAGTCGTAAGCGACCAAGCAAAACACTCACCGGCCGGACCTGATCCGGGCGATTGGTTTGCGCACCCGAGAATAGGCACCATCATTGTACCGCAAACCACAGGATAAAACAATGAAGAGGTTTTTTAATAAACCAAAAGAGCATTAGTCATTATTGAAAGTTCAGTTCATTCATTTGCATAACTTTTACTCAAAAAGTAGAAAGGAAAGGTGTAATATGAAACGGTTTAATTGTCGGAAAAATATTGTACTCTTACTTGTTATTATCATTTCACTGCTGTTTACAGCCGGCAATGTGAAGGCAGTCTTATATATTGGTGATCCTGTTAATCCTGGTCCCAATATCAATACATCGTCAGTTGACATTGGACCGGTCGTTACAGTTGACGGTTGTACCATGTATTTCTCTTCTGATCGGCCTGGAGGTTATGGCGGTTGGGACATATATGTATCTACGCGTGAAAGTAAGAATGATAACTGGGGACCGGCGGTTAATATAGGGCCGACTATAAATGATGTAAATAATGAAATTGTAGGATCTATTTCACCTGATGGCCAATCTCTTTACCTGCACTCTGATCGGCCCGGTGGCTACGGCAGTTGGGACTTATGGGTAACAACATGGACTGAGGTCCAGGCACAGACAGGTTCTTACTTCGAATGGTGTACCCCTGTCAATCTCGGCGAAACTCTAAACAGATCAAGTGACCAAATTCAACCAGTAATTTCATCCGATGGATTGTCGCTGTACTATAGTTCCAATCAGACTTCTCTGGGTGGATTTGGGGGAGCTGACCTATGGGTAACAACACGTGCAACAACCTCATCTTCATGGGACACACCAGTAAATCTCGGAAAGATTGTTAATAGTCCATATGGTGACTATCAGCCGAGCATCTCAACTGATAACTTGACGCTTTTCTTTACATCCACACGGCAAGGCGGGTATGGTCCGGATGATATATATGTGACTACCAGGGCCAGCATTTTTGATCCGTGGGGTCCACCAGTCAATCTTGGCCCTAAGATTAACACTCCGGCGGAGGACTTCAATCCAAATATCTCTTCTGATGGTTTCACTCTGTATTTCACATCCTCCGGACACGGCGGATATGGCTTCTATGATATCTTTGAAGCACCAATATTTAGTGTTCCGACCTGTGGTGATCTTAACCATCCATATCCAACAGGTGATTTTAATAAGGACTGCCGCGTTGATGATTATGACATTCTTATATTTTTTATAGATCACTGGCTGGATTGTACTGCACCTGAGTGCGATGAAGCTATATAGACTAAAGGCTGAAAGTAACAGTTTTTGCTCAGAGAGCAGAAAGGAAAGTGAAATATGAAACGGTTTAATTATTCAAAAAACAGTATAGCTTTAATTGTATTTGCTGCCGCTATTATTCTTGGGGGTAGTATGAATGCAGCAGAATTCAATTTTGGCAATTCTGTTAATCATGGGCCCAATATCAATAGTTCGTGTGCCGATTTTTACCCGGTTGTCTCACCTGATGGTTGTACCATATATTTCTCTTCCGACCGGCTGGGATGTTATGGTGGTTTTGATATATATGTAGCGACACGTGAAAGCAAGGATGATGAGTGGGGACCGATTGTCCATCTCATATGGCCTGTGAATACTCCAAATTATGAAATGCCATCATCTATCTCAGCCGATGGTTTGTCACTGTACCTGTATTCTAATCGGGCCGGTGGAAAAGGAGGTTTTGATCTTTGGGTAACAACGCGTGAAACGACTTCGTCTCCATGGGGAACGCCGGTCAATCTTGGCGCGACTCTCAACAGGTCAAGTAACCAGATTAATCCGGTCATTTCATCGGATGGCCTGTCGCTGTACTACAGTTCCAATCAGACTTCTCAGGGTGGGTTTGGAGGTTATGATCTATGGGTAACAACGCGTGAAACAACCTCGTCTTCATGGGGAACACCAGTAAATCTCGGGGAGGTTGTCAATAGTCCAGTTGGTGACTATCATCCGAGCATTTCAACTGACGGCTTGGCACTCTTTTTTGCATCTAACCGAACTGGTGGATACGGTACTGTCGATATCTATGTGACGACCAAGGCCAGTATTTCTGATCCATGGGGTACTCCGGTGAATCTTGGCCCAAAGATTAACACTCCGTCGGAAGATGACGCACCTTGGATCTCGGTTGATGGTTCTACCCTCTATTTTACTTCTACCGGACACGGTGGATATGGCTCCAGTGACATCTTCGAGGCGCCAATCTATGATGTTCCTACCTGTGGTGATTTTAACCATCCATGTCCAACAGGTGATTTTAATATGGACTGCCGGGTTAATGAAAATGACTTTACTTTGTTTTATGAGCACTTGGGGGAATGTACTGCACCTGAATGTGATGATACCACATATCCCCCTGATATACCTGGACCTCTTGAATCAAATGCAGTTGGCTCTGTGGATATTAATACTGTTTTTCAGGAACTTGAAGGTTTTGGAGCTAGTGTTGCCTGGTATGAAAACTGGTTGGTTGTTCATCCCTTGAGAAATGAAATATACGATCTTCTCTTTGGACAATTGGATCTCGATATCTATAGGCTCCGTAATACTTACGGCCTCTCCAGTGGTAACGTCGACAATTCAGCGACAATCATTGAAGCGGCGGAGTTGTCTCTTGGCCATCCATTAAAAATAATGATTTCTTCCTGGTCACCACCAGCGAGCCTTAAAAATAATAATAGTACCGTCAAAGGAACCCTCATAAAAGGACGCTCTGGCGGCTATGCTTATGAAAATTTCGCTCAGTGGTGGAGAAATAGTCTGGAGGAATATGCCGCACATGGAATCATTGCTGATTATATCAATATTCAGAACGAGCCTGATTATCTGGGCGACTGGGACACATGTATGTTCACACCGACCGAATCAGAGGAATGGGCCGGTTATAACCTGGCTTTTGAGGCAGTTTATCAGGAATTGAATTCTCACACAATAGTTATGCCGAAAATGCTTGCACCTGAAGCAAGCGGATTCAGAACCTCTCAGGCGTATATAGACACACTTATAAATCCCGAACATGTATATGGCTATGCTCATCACCTGTACGCCGATGGTAAGCCCGAATATCCTGATAATTTCATACCCGGAATGGAGTATTTCGGTGAATATAGTGACAAGCCTTTGCTTCAGACCGAATATGCTAAGGATACATCTGAGCCGCTCACATATTCTGATGCAATGGATCTGGCACTTTTAATACACAACTCTCTTACAGTTGAAGGAGTATCGGCATATCTTTACTGGCAGTTGTTCTGGGAAAAACCTCAGGGTCTTGTAAGTCTTGATAATCCCTGGGAAAGTAATCCAGGATATACAATCAATCCTGATTATTATGCTTTCAAGCAGTATTCTGCATTTACTGATCCCGGCTGGCATCGAGTCGAAGCCTCGACTGATTCGACTGGCTTGCGTATTTCGGCATTTATCAGCCCTGATGAAAACGAGCTAACTATAGTTATTATCAACGTCTCAAATATAGATATAGATTTATCACTTTCGCTTGGAGACTTTTTACCGGATAGTTCTGCGGTTTATCGAACCAGCGAAAGCGAGCATACTGCTTCCATTGGCGCATTCGATCAATCGCAGCCGCTGGAGCTTCCATCACAGACAATTACAACTGTTAAATTAACGGGAAGCTGCTTACCTTGAATGATTTAAAGATATGAAATAAGTGATTTAAGAAAAAATGGTTAGTTTTTGGATGATTCCGAATGGATTATTAGCTTACAGGAAACGATTTATTATAAAAAAAGAAAATAAATTCTCACTTTCTTACTGATTTTAAGACAAAGGAGTAAAATATGTGTTATTTAAGCAAAATCATCAAATCTGCTGGGGCATTTCAACACTCGGAGCATCAAATTAGTAATATCGTTATTTATGCAGCAAAAAAACTATCCCGTCCACGATTAAAAGACATAATATTTAAGGTTTTTCTAACAAGACTTATGTTACTCACAATCGTAGTGATGATGGTTGTGATTGCTGCACCTATACAGGCAGATCAAAATATTACTTGGGACCGTGCGGTGTACTGGGATGTTCGATATCCATCAGCCTGGACTTCCGGTCAGGCTGTGGTAGGCACTCTTGCGTCTGCCGGGTACAGAATCCTCGACGCTGACCAACTTAAAATCTGGATGAATAGTCATATCAGCGACGGCTTGCCGAGCGTGGTTGTATTCTGTCAAGATGTAACGCCAGACACTGTGGTAGAGTCGATGTCAACCACTTGCACGCTTAGACGGTATCTAAATGCAGGTGGCAAGATTATCTGGTTCGGTGGTCTACCAATATATGATCAGGGGCACTCCGATGGTACCCGGACTAACTGGGATGTTGCCGGGTCGAAAGCCATCCTGGGATTCAATGCCGATGGCGCTGTATGGGACAGCAACCAGGAGGTAGTCTTTACCACCGATGGAGTTGCCTGGGGTTTGACTGAAACATGGCAGTCCATACGC
>CAZMPL010000114.1:8809-9559 GCA_964567805.1 uncultured Pirellulales bacterium
GTGTTCTGGCGAGAGACGCCAGCGGATATGCCGCGGCGTGGGTAAAGCACTATATGAAGGACGATACCTATCGTGGATTTGTCAGATTGTTTGACAGACCCGGCGTGCTGAACACCAACGACATTCGACGTGTGGCGGAATACCCTATGGTGCCTGTCAGGAATATAACAAGCGGGAAAAAGCATACTTATATACAAGATGCAATCAATGAAGCCGATCCTTGTGATTTAATTATAGTTAGCCGAGGTGTATATAATGAAAACATAGACTTCCTTGACAAACGTTTAACTATAAGCTCGTCCGACCCGAACAACTCGAAAATAGTTGCTTCTACGATTATTAAAGGAACCAACAAAGCAGTGACATTTGCCAAAGGCGAAAATGCAAGCGTTCTGACCGGCTTTACAATTACCGGTGCCGCTAAGGGTATATATTGTGGTGAAAACACATCACCGACTATTTCCAAATGCATAATCGTAGAAAATGGAGAGTACGGTATTGAGTTGTCTAAAAATACAAGTCCAATTATTTCATCCTGTGAAATTATTTGCAATAACGGCACAGGAATTTGTGAATCAGCTTATATGCAAAACACACCTGTAATCTCTAATACAGTCATAGCAGCAAACAGATTGAATGGCATAAAATGTTATCAGCCAACAATTATTAATTGCACAATCGCCGCCAATGGCAAGGAGGGTGTCGCCGCCTGCCAAGAAGCGGAAATCAGCAACTCAATTATTTTCTTTA
>CAZMPL010000114.1:9569-9858 GCA_964567805.1 uncultured Pirellulales bacterium
ATCGCCGCCAATGGCAAGGAGGGTGTCGCTGGCAATAAAGCGGCTATCAGCAACTCAATTATTTTCTTTAACAACAGTGCTAATAAACAAATAACTAACACAACCGCAACCGTTCAATATTCTGATGTTCAGGGCGGATGGGCCGGTACAGGTAACATCAATCAGGACCCATGCTTTGCTGAAACTGGTTTCTGGGATACCAACGATACATCTCACGATACATCCGATGATACCTGGTCAGCCGGTGACTATCATCTGCTCTCTATAGCAGGCAGATGGGTACCTTCAT
>CAZMPL010000115.1:0-7649 GCA_964567805.1 uncultured Pirellulales bacterium
AATACGGATTCGGCTGATGTAGAATAAATTCTAATATTATAACAGGAACTTTTTTATCCAAATCGGTTATATCAACAAGAGATATATACAAAAAAGGAAATAACGCAAAAACAACTAAAAAAGTCAGTATGGTACTGATAATTACGACATAAGCTTTCCGGCAAAAAATCGAATAAAAAAGACTTAATGAGCTCACGAGTAAAACCGTTGTTAGTGTAAGGCAAAGACTTGAAATAATATAACTCCACTGTACGCCTCCGAATATGCGGACGACGGCCAGTAAAGGCAGGCTGATAGCAACCAATAAAATCAATTGTAATAGTTTACTGAACATTTTGCCAGTAACGATTTGCAAACTCGTTATTGGTGTTGTCATTAAAGTACCGAGAGTTTTATGATTTATCTCGTCACTAATAGAATTGCTTAACATGACAGCGGCAATAATTTGAGCGGCACAAAACTGAAACCAGACAATAAAATTTACTATACTTGTTCCGGCTCGTGCCATTCTGGAGACCTGAATTACGTTCATGCCTCGATAATTCATGGCGGTAACCCATATAAATATTAATATGGTAAGCAGGAGAAAAATATAGGCAAAACGAAGAACATAATTTCTTATCTGCCGGCTCGATACCCGAAGCTCCTTATCAAATACAGGTCCGGTAAGCCAGAACAAACTGAAAAAACGAAACATATAATCCAATACCGCAGCCAGCATATTAAAAAATGTTCTTTCTGAATTTGCATTTTGCCCGCCATGCAAAAATCAAACCTATAAATGTGTAACCCGCAAGGCAAGCGAGCATCCAGGCGGTTGACATAAAAGCGTTGGCACTGAAACTTGCCCATCCATAATTACCAGTAGATGTATTTGTGTTGGCGCCCATAATTATAATCGCATGAAGAAATGGATTAGTATCAATATCATATTCGGCTAAATTCTGCAAACCTGGAATATGTAAAAAATCTTCCAATACAAAAAGAAATAAAGGTACACAAACCCATATTGTCACGGCAAAGATTAAATTCACAATGACCGCGGTTGTCGTATGCTTGAAACATGCGCTGAAATATACTCCGGTACAGAAAAGAAATGTCACTATCCATACAACCAGTATTGTTATCTGTATGACAGATAACGGATTTATAGCGACATCAAGACTGAATATAATTATATGAGCAAACAGGAGAATCCAGACCGGAATCAAACGCCTTACAGTCCCGATATATTTGCCGAATAGAATCTGCCTGTCTTCCAATGTTGTCATGAGCAGAATCGGCCACGAACGTGCTTCTTTTTCTGTTGTTATTCCTGTTGCGGTGAGAATAATAGTAAAAAACGTTCCTAAAACCAGGAAAGCCATAACAAATATCGAGTGAATATCCGGATCATCCAGCGCCCTTTCTCTTGCGCAAAGCCAGTAAATGAAAATCAGAAGACTTAATACAAGAAAAATACATATACCGGCAAATATCTTATGCTTTCCGAACATCGGAGTTCTCAATTCTTTCCATACAACCGGCGGATCTTTCACTGTTCTGATTTTTTCATTAGGTTCATCTTGTGCTATGCCGTTTATTTGTTCTTTATGTTTTTTCTTTTTTATAGTTATCAATTGTCCGGTTGCCTGACGAAGCGCGACTTTGCGTACAAGAATAGTAGAGATTGTAATAAGAATTATGGAAGCTGCGGCTAAGATGCCGCAATTCAAAGACCATAGAAAGAATGAAGCTTCTCTGGAATTCGGAGAAAACAGTTTATCCGTATTGAAGAAAAATTGAACATATGGATTTGACTGAAGTAAAACAGGAAAAAATGTATCGTCGTCCATTATTCGACTCCAATGCATTAATTCAAACATAGCTATCGATATTAAGGGAATCACAGCAAAAATGACAATTACTGTTATTATAGTTTCGATTATTACTACATAAGCCTTATTAGAAAATATCGAAAAGAATAAACTGAGCGTTCCGATGAATATTATTGTTGCCAGGGTCAGGCATAGACTTGAGATAATAAAGTTCCAGGGTACGCCGCCAAAAACTCTTACTACCGCAAGCAGAGGCAAACTTATAACGAGTAATAAAATCAACTGTAAAAGCTTGCTGAGCAGTTTGCCCATTACTATCTGGAAACTGCTGATAGGGGTACTCATCAAAAGACCGAGCGTTTTATTATATATTTCATCGCTTATCGAAGTACTAAGCATGATAATTGCGATGATTTGTGTCGCACAAAACTGGAACCACACAATAAAAGTAACTATTGTCCGTCCGATAGAAGCCATTCTGGATGCCTGATACAGATTGTTATTATTTATATGAACGATTCTGGCCCAGAAGAAATAAAGTATTGTTGATAACAACGCTATATACATAAAACGCAAAACATAGTTTCTTCGCCTTCTGCTGGAGACTCTCAGTTCCTTATCGAAAATCGGCCCGAGCAGCCATGAAAGGCTGAATATGCGCCAAATATTTTTAATTGCTATAGCCATTTAATCTAAAATCCTCCAGCGTAAATGGTTTATTGCTAATCCATAAGCAATAAAACTCAATATTAAATAAATAATAGAATTTATCATAAAAGATATTCGAGAGGCAATTATTATTTTAAGTATGTAAAGAGGTGAAGTTGGTGAAGCTTGAAATGAATCAACAATTCCAGAATAACCGCCCCATACACCGAAAACAGATGCGGCCGCAAAAAGAGGGTTTGCAAAATATAAAACCGGAAGACAACAGACTGGAATTATTATAGTTAAAAAAGAAATCATATTCCATGACGAAGCTGTTGTACTGCGTTTGCATATAGAACTGAACATGACTCCAATGGAAGAAACAAGCAAGGAACAACAAGCCGCTAAAACCAGCAATGGAATGAAAACAGCAACTTTTATAATACCCAGAATAATAAAGACAACCAAATGTGCCACGAGAAGAAGCCAATAAGGCCATGCCCGTAAACATGTGCCGATTATTTTTCCGAAAGCTATTTCATTCGTGCTTAATGAAGTTAAAAGCAAAATTGGCCATGATCTTGCTTCTCTTTCTGTTGTGATGCTTGTAGCAGCTAATGTCGAAGTTCGAAGCAGGATGATAAAGAAATAAACAAGTACAAATGCAACCTGTGTCCCATCTTCTTTTAATAAATCATGATAATAACAAAAACCATAAGCTGTAACTAAAAATATAGCAGCAAGGATAATACTGAACACGAACACAATTTTATTGGTTTTAATAAGCGGGTTTGAAAATTCTCGCCATATTACAGGGGGTAAATTTATGTCCCTTATTGTTCCTGAAACCTGTTTTGTGTTGTAGTTCGGCTGTTTCTTGTCGGCAATTTTTCGTTCTTTCCTTGTTAATAGCAAACCTCCCTGGCCTGTTATTTGTTTTAATCCGGCTTTGCGAACTGAAAAACTCGACCATATTAATATTAACAATGAAAATCCGAGCATTGAAACGCAATACAATAACCATCCGTAATAATGGCCTGATGATACCGGGGATTGCATAACGCCAATATTCGTTTGCATAAGCATGAATGGATTGAAAAATAATAGTTTTGAAACATAAGCCGCAAGAGTCGCTTTGCCATAGTTAACTAAAAAATGCTGAGCAATCAGAGGTCCTGCGAAAAGAACAAAATATGTTCCCAAAACCCTGCTTATAACACGATGTGACTGGTGACTGTATATGGAAAAAAACAAGCTTAAAGAACCCGAAAAAATCGCGGTTGTCAATGTAATACAAATACTCGAAAGAACATAATTCCATGGAACGCCGCCGTAAACACGAATTATCGCTAATACTGGAAAACTGATCGCGATTAAAAGTATCAATTGAAATAGTTTACTTAGCAGTTTTCCGAAAACTATCTGGAAGCTTGTTATCGGCGTAGTCATTAAAACTCCAAGTGTTTTCTGATAGATTTCATCACCGATAGCCGTACTTAACATCGCGATAGCAAGAATCTGAACAAAAATAAACTGAAACACGATTATTGTTGTTGTGAATTCAATCCCGATTTGCGCCATTTTCGATGCCTGAATGAGTGAAGTATATTGGCTGCTATATTGAATAGTACTGGCAACAAAAAGACCGAAAAACATCGCTAAAAGAGCCGGGTATATAAAACGCACAAAATAATTCCGTCTTCTTCGGCTCGATATTATAAGCTCTTTCAAAAATATCGCCCCGAAAAAACGGTTCGGATTAATATATTCGAGAAAATTTAATATTTTATCTTTCATAAAAAAGATTCTTATAGATTTTTTCTAAACAGGCATTTCGCACGCCATGCGAAAACGATACCTGTAATTATATAACTTATTACAATAATATTCATCCAACGAAAATAACTAAAATAATCATGAGAAGGATGGGACCATCCCTCAAATATATCAGAAGTCAGTACAGTTTGTGTTAAAGTAAACGGATTAATATTAATCCTGTTTTCCATCAATGACTCAATAAAAAAATATCTTGAAATACTATAAGGGAAATTAGGAATGATTATTTGCGGAAATATTACCCATAACCCAAAAATAAAAACAAAACACGCAATAATAGCTGAGTTTGTGTTTTTGAATCTCGAACTGAAATATAAACCGACTCCATAAAGAAATATGATAATTCCAATCATGAGGAAGGTAAGAATATAAACAGCTTTCATGTTTTTGTTAAAAAGAGTTAAGAATGTACATAAAAAAATAAACAGCATTACCCAAACCGGCAGAATCCTTCTTAATATCCCGATAAATTTCCCTGACATTATCTGCCAATCAGACAAAGGTGTCATTAATAAAGAACACCATGTTTGAGATTCCCTCTCGGAGGCAATGCATTTTACGGAAAAGAAAACGGTGGAAAATATACCGAATCCCATGAATATGTAAAGATAAAAGACCAAAGCTTCCTGATACCCGTATCCTTGGGCTAAATATGGAAATAAATACATTGCGACAATCATTATTACTTCGATTATGATGATTATTACTGCATACATTTTCTCCCTGCTGGAGTATTTCATTTTCATCTCTTTCCACGCAACCGCGGGTCCCCATACTCTTCTTATTTCCCCGGTTGAATTTGATTTTTCAGGTATAAATATTTTATCGCAGAAAATATCTACCTGGCGATGGAATCTTTTCCAAATACTCTTTTGCCCAAATGTATTCGCAAGAGCAATCTTTCTTAATAGTCCTGACGCTATCCATAAAATTATAAAAGATATAAAAAGAAAAATAATGCAGTATATTATCCATTCAATACCCTTAACTCTTCCTATTGGTGAACGCATATTTTGCGTGATTTTATCAAACAAATAAAACGGATTCTCTATAAAATGGGACATTGTTCTTCGGGCATATATTCTGGCTGGATTGCCTCCCGTAAATCGTATGAAATTCAAATTCCTTATCCCATAAAAAAAACTAAGAACTGATAAGGTGACAATAATTACAATATATGATCTACGGAACAATACAGAGAAGAATAAACTTAAAGAGCCGGAAAAAATGACTGCAGTAAGTGTTATAAAAAGGCTTGTCGCAATATAATCCCATGATACGCCGCCGAAGATACGAATTATCGCTAAAAGAGGCAGGCTAATTGATATAAGAAGCAATATCTGGAACAACTTACTGAAAAGTTTGCCCATAACAATTTGAAAACTGGTGACTGGCGTTGTTAAAAGAACCCCTAATGTCCTGTGGTTTATTTCACCGCTTATTGAATTACAAAACAATATTACCGCAATTAATTGAGTCGCGATAAACTGGAACTGAACAATTGTCACGGTTATAGTTCTTCCGACTTCTGCCAGACGCGATCTTTGAAATGTGATATTCCAGTTAAATTTAACAACATCTATCCATGTTATTGCTACAAATATTAATAATGTGATTACATATATGGCTCTCAACAGGTAATTTCTTTTTTGCCTGCTTGATACGCGCAGTTCTTTATCAAGGAATGGTCCGGCCAGCCATTCAAGGCTAATAAATTTTGTTATAGTATTATTCACTGCTGCAATCATAAAATATTACTTCTAAACAATGTTTTTCCTGAATCTTCTTTTCGCAAGCCACGCGAATATTACACCGAAAGTGATATAAATCAACATAATACATAAAAGCAGCTTGGTTGTCGGATAAGCTTTATTGAAATTACCGAACCCGGAAAGATTGCTCCAATGATATCTCAAATCGGAAAGACGTAAACCGGCGTTTTGAATGCCGCCAGCCGCATCCATAATAGTTCCAACCTGTACTATGGGATTGAGATAGTAATAGAATCCAGAGAAGAATTTATAAAAATGCAGAAAACCGAAAATTGTTGATATTATTCCGACAATAATCGGTACGAATAACCACACAAAAAGTATCGCGGCAAAACTATTAATAATCGCCCATGTTGTTTTTTTGCATAATGAACTTATATAAATACCGAATCCTGTAACAAAAACAATTACACCGATAACAACTATTAATATTTGAAAAAATGCTATAGGATGAATATATCCTACTATAGTAAATAAAATGATATGACCAGCCAGCAAAAGCCAGACCGGGAGACATTTATAAAAAATGCCTAATGCTTTTCCAAACAGAATTTGCCAGTCATTAAGTGACGTTATTAGTAATATCGGCCATGCGGAAGATTCTTTTTCGGAAGTAATGCACGATACTGAAAGAATAATGTTGAAGATTACTCCTATTATAATAAACATTACAACATATAATGATTGAGCAAAGCCTTCATCGAGGCAATGATTTGCATGACAAATCAAATATGTAAAGATCAGAGCTATTAAAGTTGCAGAAAGCCCAATTTTATTATTAGTTCTGTCAATACCCTGAATCAGTGGTTTTCTTACTTCTTTCCAGAATACCGGCGGCCCAGCCACTTCTCTTATCGAACCGGTATATTCCTTGAGCTTATTATTTTTGTCCTTTGATAAAGATAATCTTATCTTCGAGAAAAGGTCAAGCTCTCCCAAAATCTGACGCAAAGCTACCTTGCGAACAACTTTAACTGAAAAAGCAATAACAATAGCAGAGGCGATCAACATTATTACACAATGGACAGGCCAGAAATAGAAACTCGTCGCACCTGAAGGAGAAAGCATAATAATAGTGTTTATTGACATCATGGCTAATGGATTAAAATGACACAATGTGATTATTGATGGATTATTAAGAATCGGACTGCCGAAAGAAATAATACTTAACAATAAAAGGCCAAAAAACGGTGCACTAATAAGAGGTATAACAATGTAAAGAAAACCAAGGGTAAATACTGTTTTAATAATAACGACATAGGCATGGACATTTTTAATGGAAAAAGCAAGACTGATTGTACCGGCGAAAATAGCCGCGGTTAGAGTAATAAAAAAGCTCGATATGATATAGCTCCATGAAACTCCACCGAAAACACGTACAATAGCAAGTATCGGCAGGCTTATTGTAAGCAAAATAATGATTTGCAGCATTTTACTGAGCAATTTTCCAATTATGATTTGCAAACTATTTATAGGAGTAGTCATTAATACTCCCAACGTGCGATGATATATTTCGTCACTGACAGAGTTGCTTAACAGGATAACAGCAATTACCTGAGCAGCGAAAAACTGGAAT
>CAZMPL010000115.1:7659-9771 GCA_964567805.1 uncultured Pirellulales bacterium
GATGGTCATAACAATGCTTTTGCCGATTTCGGCAAGTCTTGATTTCTGATATAGATTCGAGCCATGCAAATGATCGACACTGAGCCAGGCGGCTCCGACGAATATTATTAAAAGTAATACATAAGCAAAACGCAGAAAATAATTAAGTTTCCTTCTGCTTGAAATGCGCAGCTCTTTATCGAATAACGGGCCGGTAAGCCAGAAGAATCTGAAAATATTCAAAACAGGTTTTAGCCCTACGCTTATCATAGAAGTAAATATTTAGAAAATTCTTGTTCTTAAGTTCCTTTCCGCTCTTCTCAAATAAAACAAACCTAAACCACCCACTATCAATGTATTGATAAAAGATATTATAAGGTTGTACCATAAAATATGGATTGAATAACGAGATGGATTATAAAAAATAGCAAATAACAGGTTAAACATAAAGCTAATCAAGCCGAAACCAATCCAAACAATTACGAAATAAGTGAGAATAGTATTCACAATAGCCGATGTTGAGCTTTTAGAGCGTACACCATGATAAATTCCGCAACTTGAAACAAAAAAGATAGAAGCTGCCATGTTTATTACGGAAAGAGGTACTTGAAATATATTCTGTAAGATATTATCGTGATTAATGCTCAATAAAGCAATTAATGTGGGTATTATATAAAGTATAAATAATGGAATATTTTTTAATATTGCGGCTTTGACTTTTCCACGGATAATATCTTTATTATCAATAGGTGACACGAGCAGTATGGATAAAGTGCGTCCTTCTTTTTCACGTGCAATACTACTCGCTGAAGTAGCCGCGAGCCTGAGTATCATAATAAAATATATTGCTATCCTTATAAAAGAGCTAACCATCCTTAAAGAGCTGATTTGGAGACTTGCAATCCTGGAACTGTTATTGTGTCCAATAGTTGAAAATGCAGAAGCGATTACAACCAAAGCAATAACAATATATATGAATTTACTTGTCCAACCCTCACCAAAAAAGCCGCTATACATTTCTTTCCATATAATCGGAGAACCTGTAACCTGTTTAATATTCCCCATGCATTCATCATAATGTGCCGCTTCAATACCTTTAACTCTTTTCAGGCCTTTTTTATTTCGTAAAGAAAATTGATTAAGAGCGGCAGAACGAACTCTCCATACTGAAATCCCCAGGAAAATCCCTGAAAGACATAATAAAATTAAACAATTAAATATATGTGAAGGTGTAAATATGGAACCTGGAGACATTCGTCTTGTTGCGGCGATTAAAGACCAATAAGGATTTATCGATGTTATTATTGTATGAACTGGTATTTGTTTATATAATCCGAGATTCACCGATAATGCAAGCAGCATAGGTATTGCACCCCAGAATATAGCAAACAAAGAGAATTCATAAACAATTACACGATAAGAATAACGATAAAAAACAGATAAAAACAGGCTAAAAGAACCAGCGAAAATTACCGTGACAATTGTGATAATTAGACTAAACAATAAATAGTCCCATGAGATACCTCCGAAAACACGAATGATTGCTAAAAGAGGTAAGCTGACAGCAAGCAATAAGAATATCTGTAAAAGTTTACTGAATAGTTTCCCTGTAACAATCTGAAAACTATTTATCGGCGTAGTCATAAGGACATTGAGTGTCCCTGTGCGTATTTCATCACTTATCGACGAACTGAGCATAACCATTGCAAGCAGTTGAGAAACAATAAACTGGAACCAGATAATCACAATTGTAATCCATTTCCCTGTAACCGCCGCTCTTGAAGTCTGAAACAAAGTTGAGTTTGAAGATTGCATAGGAAATATGACAAGGGATACAAACAAAATAAAAAGACATAATAATAAGATATAGACTGAACGGAGATAGTAGTTCCTTTTCCTCCGGCTTGAGACACGCAGCTCTTTATCAAAAATCGGTCCGAATAGCCATGCAGGATTTAATAAATCCCAATTTATATTTATTGTTTCCGCTTTCATATTAGTTCCGTGTTCGGCGTTCTGAGTTCAGAGCAAAATCTCGCTGAACAAAGAACTCTGCACGATGAACATTTTTTTAATGTACGATTCCTTTTGTCAACTGGAGGAACGCGTCATCGAGTTTAATCTGTTCGGGCT